>NZ_CP177114.1:0-13685 GCF_046717505.1 Corynebacterium sp. LaCa78 | reverse complement strand
GGCTGTGCTTTCTCCCAGGGGTGTTCTGGGTGATAAGCGAAAGTCACTGGGTTGCCGCCCGGTGGCTTTCTTCGTTTTTCACTGTCTCCCACCGACTCTAAATGACACCAGTGTCATTTAGTAGTCATGACACGCGAAGAATGCATCTTTACCTGCAGTTACGCATGTCTTGCCATGCGTAACTGCTTTTCGTCTACGCAGATCTACCTCCCCATTTTCTCGTGCTCTGATTTACCCTCACAGCAGTGGGATGGTTTATCTAGAACGGGTGGGTTTACAGAAATACAGGTGCTGTAAAGATGTATTTCTGTAAACCTTTATTTGTTGTTACGGACGTATTCTTCGAGGTAGTTGCTGACAATCTCGCGGATGGTCACGCCTTTTTGCGCGGCGATGATTTTGAGTTCTGCGTGAAGTTCGCGGTCAATTTCGACGGTCATCTTCTTGACGTAGTCGCGGCCGGTGGGTTGGTGGAATGCACCTCGTACTGTTTTCTTCTCCGCTGCCGGGGTCGGCTTTGTGGTTTTCTTTGACGAGGTTCGCGGGCCTTGCTGTGCCCTGGCGCGCTCTTTGCTGGTGCTCATTTCATCATCTCCATGAGTTCGTCTGCGATCTGTTCATAACCGTGCATGTCTGGGCCTGGGCAGTAGCCGAAGGCTAAGTGCATGTCCTCGCGTAGCGGGATTTCGGTTTTAAAGTGGGGCATTTGTTCTGCGTCGAGTGCTTCTCGTGCAGCATCAAGGGCGCTGGTTCCCTTCCTGGCGAACGTCAGCAGGACTGCATGTGGTGTTCCGCTGACTGCGTCGCGCAGTTCCCACACGCGGGAGAGGTCGGCGGCAGCAGAACGGGTTGGAAGAATGATGAAGTCGCTGACAGCGATTGCTGCTTCAATAGCGTTCTCGTCTCCTGGTGGGACATCAATGAACATGAACTCATCGTCTCCGACGAGTGCCGCTTGCCTATCAACGCGCTTAGGGATAGACAGTTCGACCTCAAACGGTAAAGGGTCGCCTCCGTCTTCCGCACGTTCAGACCATTCTAGAGCTGAGCCCTGTCGGTCTAAGTCTGTGACAGTCACGGTCTTTCCTCGGTGGGCGAAAACCGTGGCGAGAAACATCGTTGTAGTGGTCTTGCCAACGCCACCTTTGGCGTTAATGGCGGTAATGATCATGGCTTCTCCTAGGTGGATACGTCATTGCGCCTACCAGTTTACAGATTTCAGTAAATACTGCTTTACAGGTCTACAGTTGTACAGTTTACTGTAAACTCTAAACGCGCTGGCAGTTAAGTCTTTTAGTTCTCTTTATCGTCATGTTCTACAGACAGACCGGCGAGCATGATGCGGTAAAACTCGTTTTCAATACTTTATGCTCAATTAAAAACAAACGACCTTCTAGGCGGGCTAAATAGGGAAAGTACTTCAGACACAGCCAGCTGATTCGAGAAAGAAGTCCAAATTACTAGCTGGAAACGATATATCAACCAAACGGTAGTAGCCTGTCCCACACACAAAGAATTGACACGCTCTACTGTTAGCTAAAACGCAGAGCGCTTGAATTTACGCAAAGAAACAACACTCACGAAAAACGAAACCACGCTTAATAGTAATGGAATACGGCCTGGCGGAACCTCTAGAGCGAAAAGAAGGAGTTTCCAATTCGTATCAGACAATGATGGCCAAAGAGCAGTTTGTAAAACAAGCTGTGCTACAAGCGACAAAGCAAGTGTATCCACACTCACATATCTACCTATAAGAAGCGTCAAACCTGTAAGAACAGTAGATACATAAGCAAATCTAGTGCTTCCTATGCCACAAAGGGAAAATATCCAAGGAATAATCCATAAAGTCACGAGAACTATACCGTCAATAAGCAGCCAATTCCGTGAAACTTGAGCCTCTAACCTGGAAATCTGATTTCTGAAAAAAATCACTGGCAATGCAGCATAAGAAAACGAACATAAAGTGCCAACGTTTGCCCCAGCAGTATCATCGAGCCACGGGATATTTAGCAACCACCCCTCAGCAGAAGAAAGAACAAAGCCAATAAACAGCACCATAATTAAGACAGTAATTAGCCTATGCCCACGGCAGTACAAGAATGCGTATGATGTCATAAGCTAATTGCTAACTCTGCACACAGTCTGCTCGATACGTTGAACAACGTCTCCAACGTTGACTTGTCGATTAGGCTCCCAAGGAAGACCACTAAGCGTAATTCCCAAATCTTTCGCCGGAATTCCGCAGACTTTAGCGTCTGAACGAATCAGTTCTGCAGATCCAGCTTGATCCACAAACTCTCCAACTATCCCCTCTACCGTGGATTGGCCGCTTAAACTCAAATGCTCTTCCGAAAAATCTCCCCACATCACAGGACGTTCTGAAAAATCTCTCCACTCAGTAGGTGCTATTTTAGAGAAAGCATCCCTCGCTTGGATATTAAGTAATATATTTTCGCTAGGAATTTCAGGCCATGCGCATACATTAGAAGAGCAAACAACCTGACGAGAATCTCTTTGTGCAAGTCCAAACTCTGTGAGTTGCTGCGCCCAAGCAAAAGAACCGATAAGACAGAGAAGCCCTAAAAGGAAAGCTAACGTATACATTTTACTACGGTGCCTAAACAGTGCCGCAGCCGAGACTATGGTCAGCGTAGCTCCGATAATCCCTGCAATTGCTGTCCCAATTGCTTTCACATCTAGCGTTGCATCAAAAGAACAGCACGCTAAAAAATCACCAGTTATATGTCTTAAGGCTCCAGGAGAAGTGGCTGGAACTACCGCATACCACGTATATGCAAGCGCAGCTGATACAGACACTGATATCAGTGGTTTAAACGAAAAACCAAGTGCACTTCCGATTAACGTCCAACAGATGCCGACGATGGAGGAATAAGCCAGCATAACCCCAAAAACTGAAGAACCAAACAGTACAGAATCAGTACTTTGTGAAAGGCTTGCCAATACATAGCCAAGGGGAAAAAGCAGCGACCATGCAAACATTCGGTTCACATAAATACGAACTACAGATTTTCTCCCCATCTGCACTAGAGGACGAAAACGTGATGCTTCCCATGCCATTGCGGCAGAAACCGCAGGAGCAATTACGAAGAACACCAGTGTAGATTGAGCAGCATTCGACTCATAGTATGGCGTCTTTCCTAATTCCGAAATAGGAACTGCGCTAAGGATTATCCCAATAAGGCAAATCCATAATGATGGACGACGAAGCCAGTGTTTAACGCCGAAATTAGGAATCACTGTAGTTTCCTCTCCGTACAAGAGATCGTGAGAGAATATGCGCTGGGGTATTTCCCGACTCTGTAGCTAGCTGTACAAAATCTTGCCGTGAACCATCGAAATGTAGCTTCCCCTTATCAAGAACAAGGACACGCTCGAAAGGTCTCTGTAGTTCGCCGGCATCATGCGTTGAGACAACTAGGTTATGCCCTCTATCCACAATCCGTTGGTATACCTCAGTGACATGCTCTTTGTTGAGTGGATCAAGTGCCGCACTAGGTTCATCAAGCAGTAATGTTTCCGCCCCAGAGTTCAACGCAGTGGCAATCGCTAGCCTAGAGCGTTCTCCGCCGCTAAGACTTTCGCACCGTTGACTAGACACTCTTGACAAATCTACAAAATCTAGCCAATCTAAGCTTTCTTTCTTTGCAGTCTTTTTATCTCGTCCGAACAACCAAGCAACATAAGCGCAGTACTCACTAGAGGTGAAACCGGTAATAGGGGCAAATTTCTGCTCCACTATAGATATAGATCCTTTCCTCAGTACTGTTCCGTCCTTAGGAGAAGAATCTGATGCAAGAGCAGAAAAAAGCGTTGATTTCCCAGCACCATTAGCCCCGAGTAGAAGCGTGGGGCGTTCATCTATCACCAGCTGCGGTATATCCAGAATTGTCTTATTTGAACGCCGTACCCTTAGTGCATTAACCTGGATGGTCGCTACCATACAAATTTCATCCACTTGATGGTCAAGTGGTTCCACTTGAATGTATGGATATCAGCATGATAATTTCCTGCAGCCTGGCGCCCCCACCCGCCTCGGTCCCATCCCCCATAGCACCTATTGAACGAACGCGATCCTAGGTCGGGGTCCGGCCTCTTAGAAAGCTCTCGGCGCAGGGTCATCTCAACTTTTCCAGGAGATCCTGGTGTAGCATTTGAGCAGGTAGCTGCTGTAATCTCCGTGTTGTAACCATCAATGTTTCGATCGGTCCAGCCACGAGTCCTGTAGCTATCGCGAACCCCGTTAACACTGGTTTCAAAGTGTCCCTCCGCGTTCGCTGGAACAGCGGACATAGAAACCGCCAAGGCAGTAACTAGCCCTGCTGCAATTTTCTTCTTCACAGTACTTTTCCTTTCGAAAGTTAAGCACGCCAAAATCGGCCTCGTCTTTATGCGTCTGCCTCAAGCTCTAAGTGTTGGATGGCTTTTACCTATGCTTGAAACAGCTTTACCTTAACTTATCCGCTTATGGTATGCACAGCCCGCAGTAAAGATATTCTAATTAATCCCCCCCCCCCCAATTACCCCTTATCCCCAAGTTTTATCCACCTCTAAAGTGCATGTTCATATTCATACGCCACGAGGAAAACGCCAAGTTCAAACGGCATAAATTCTTTCGAGTTGACGCGTCCCTCACTAGGCTAGGGCCCCCTTTGTCCTTGCAGACATATAGCGGGGATCGTACGTGCGCATAAGTTGGCTCACGACTACACAGCTTTGCTCGAACTGTATGGCAACTTCGCTTTAACGCCTTCGACTACTTGCCTTTATGTTTGGCCTTCTTTTTAGCGGCACGGATCTGAAATTTCCGTTGTGCTTCTTCGCGCCGAGCGATCCGCGAAGCTTTCTTCTTGTTTGCGTTAGCTAATTCGAAATTTAACTTTGTTGCTTCTTGGGCTTTCGAGGACACCCCTGAGATCTTGCGTTGCTCCTTATTGACTTTCCGCTGCAGGCGTTTGGGATTTCCTCGCTGTGGCGCTTCAATAGCGCCAGGTATAGGCACGGAGCGATGAGCACGTTTGACTAGGGAAGAACCGTTGACGAGTAACCACTCATAGAGTTCGGCATTATTAGGTTCTGGACCGAAAACTACTCGGACGGCGCGGAGCTGGTTGTTGCTGGAAGTCTCGTAGACTCCGCACCAAAATTGACCATCGTGGAAAAGTGTGAATTGAGCAGGCAAAGTTGTCTCCAGGTACGCTAAAGCGGACCTGACGACGCCGGATTCCTTAGCTCTCATGAGAACAAGAGCTAAAGCGACGGATAGCACTGGTTAGTGCTATCGCTCAGACTTCCTACTGAGACTGTGCGTTTCGGGCATCAGGATCTTACGGGGGATAACGCTAACACACCCTAGGGACAGAGAACGCAGCCAACTGACGTCATGAAAAGTCATTTATGGCAGGAATGAATACCTAAGCAGGAGAAGAGACAGTGGGTGCCCAGTGTGGGAGTATTGCGAAACTGTAGCGCGCGCATTAGCCTAAAAGTGACAGCACAGTTCATCTTAGAATTGCGTCTGCACAATAAAAAGGGCCCCAACGAGCGGCTACTCGTTGAGACCCTCGGGCCTTAAAGACCCACGTGAAGCATCACTGCAATGAGCTTCACTGTTACGGTCGCAAGTGTTATGACCTTGATTGCCACATCGAGCCAGCTAAGCTTCGTGGCGTCAAGGTCTTTTCTTTTGCGACCGGGCGTATCCAATGAGTGTCTACCCATCGTCTACCTCCCTTACGTCGTAGGGTCGTTCCCTCGCCTAACAAGACGCACGGAAACAGCCCACGTACACGCGCGGACCAACCGCGCACCGACGAGGAAGCCACACACCCCCGATAAGGCCGGGGTGATTGTGAACCATCTCAAACACTAGCAACCCACCCCGACAACTCCTTGCCCTACCGGCATAGCAGGGTGCGTCAGACCTTACTGGTTGAGGTACTTATACAGCGTAGTGCGCCCAATGCCGAGGCGGCGAGCAACCTCCGCTTTCGGAATCCCCTCCCCCACCCACTCGCGCGCCTGCGCTACTTGTTCCTCGTCGAGGACTTTCGCACGCCCCTTATAAACACCGCGGGCTTTCGCCTTGGCAATACCTTCGGCCTGGCGCTCGCGGATAATCGAGCGCTCGAACTCCGCCACAGACCCGAGTAGGCCAAGCATGAGCTTGGCTACCGGACTGGAATCTAACGAATAGGTCTGTCCTTCTTTGAGGAACTTCACGGATACTCCACGTTCGGTGAGTTCATCAACCAGTCGGTAGAGGTCGATAAGCGAGCGGGCAAGCCTGTCCATGCTCACCACAATGAGTTGATCCCCCGCACGCAGATAATTCAACGCCCCATCTAAGCCGGGGCGCTGGGTAGACGAACCACTGACGGTATCGGTGAAGATGCGGAAGACTTTTTCCTTCTTCAGCGCCGCCAACTGCCGGTCGAGATTCTGGTCTTTAGAACTAACACGCGCGTAACCAATTTTCTGCCCCGCAACAGCCTCTGGCTGTTCGGAAATATCTAGAGGTAGTGACGGTTCTGTTTCATTACTCATGAACCCACCCTAGCGAACAGGGAGAAGTTGTACTTCAGAAACGTTCACTTAGGGTGTACTCTATCGGGGCAATTTGAGTTAGATGAGCTTTGTGTCCCCGCCCGTCCACATAGAGCGCCTGGCCATCTCTCAGTAGAAGCAGGTTCCATTCTTTGCCGTAATCTTCCACCGTTTCGCTGATAGTACTGATGGAATATGGGCCAGTTGTTCCTTAGATTGAGAATTCTGGAGCGTAACCATGTTGGAAGGAATTAATAGGCATGCAGGCCAACGATCTCGGGGGAGATATCTCCGCGAAGGATTCCTTCAATGTCAATCTGATCCATCGCTTTTGCTAGTTCCTTACCGTCATTTGATCGTTGTTGGTCGGGGTGACTTTTTAGTCGTTTACCTGCTTTTATGCATGCCAAAACGTATAGTGCGGTTCCTAGTCCTTTTCTTTGAATGCGGCTGTCGTCTCCATTTCCGTTTGTGACGTTTATGCTGAGCCTGGGGCCCGGGCCGCGTGTATCTCCTTTTTCACCCCAGGCGATATAAGCCCACTCAAGTTTTTTCCCTATCTTTGGCTCAGTGCAAGCGGATATTTCCTGTTCTCCGAAAACGGATGGGGAGGAGTATTGAAAATAGACATCTTCTTCACCTTCTCGCCGGAGGGTGTAGCTAAGAATTTCTCTTACTGGGGAAGTCATGTCTCAAGTATGCCCAAACTTCAATTGGGTATGTGGCGGAAAAACAAATCAGGATCGCCAGCGTGTACCCAACTTATAGGAGAAGGATTGGACTGAGGGGCTTTATTCCCGAGCCAGTGGCTGAGGCGTTGTAGGGATGGTTTTCCCCTTGGGGAAATAGAGAAGTCCAACATAATATCCGTTATCGGACAGTACTTATACATCTCGCAAAGGGTGGCTGTGTAGGGGGCTTCTCTAGTCATCGCGAGATAAAGTGCGTCGGCGGTGTTCCTAAGGGACCCTTTTCTAACTTCACCCCCATTTTGGGGAGTGTATTGGTACCCCCGGTTTAAAAGACCACTTTTCGTGAGCCTACGGAGAAACTACTGGTCAGACCACACCTAAAAGGCGCTCTGAGCTGGGAAAATACGCCTTGACGTACGCCTATGCATACAAAAAACCTATTTGTCAAGTCATGGGGTTGCGTGTGGGGTGAGCTGATGCGTAGCCTCAGCCAGGTAAGAAAAAATCCTTTCGGGCGTGCTTGCCGGCTGACCCGAAAGGATTGGACACACCCTTTTACACGTAGAAAGGATACGAGCATAATGTCCGATCTCATTGTTCCACCCTATCTGACGCCTGTCTACCAGGCGCTCGAGAGCGTCCGCGTACGCGCCGTACCAGACCACCCCGAGGAGCGGGATGGCATGCCAAAGACAAGCCCCTCCTTTCCTGGCTGCAGGGCCTGGAAAGTGCAGGTCACACTCGTTATGAGTGAGACGGAGGGCGCAGATGGATCCGTAGAGCGAGAAGTGAAGCGTCAGCCGATCACCATCTGGACTCCGGAGCGACCGAATATCTCTGTAGGGGACCAGGTTCGCGTTACTGGGCTCATGGCCGGGGCTATCGACAGCACGACTTTCCTGCAGGCCACAGGTATAGAACGCGTGGAGGAGACCGCGCATGAGCTCCTCTAGTAGTGAAGACCTCTTAGCACCTCTGAACGAGGCTGTAGAGAGGCTCCAGGAAAAGGTGATGGAGGGGCTTCCTTGGGCCATCGCAATCGCTATGACAGCCATCGTCTTGTGGGTAGCGGTGCCTTGGCTGGCATCTCTGTGGTGGTATAGAAAAAATCCTCTAGCTGGGAAAATACAGCGACGGCGACATCGTCTAAGCGAGCTCTTCGGACTTACCATCAAAAACGTTCGCCGTGATGGACGTATTCGCATCTCCCCTGGTGAAACAGGCAGATGGCAACGAGAGGGGCTCGCTGAGGAACTCGGAGCTGAGCTTGACACTCCAGTTCGCATAAAAACGCAAGGGGGATACGTCTGGGTACGAGGAGTACAGCGAATCGGAGACATCGTAGAGGGTTGCCCCTCCTACGTCCCTAAGGAAGGCAAGGTTATTATTGGGGTAAGCGTCGAGGATGGGTCTCCTGACGGATTTTCTCTGCGCGAGATATCCGGAATAGTTGTCGGTGCACGTCCAGGAGAGGGTAAAACGGTACTGCTGCAGCAGCTTCAAGATGCTCTTAAAGGGCATGCTGATGTCGTAACAATTGACGGGAAAACCACCCCTCTGTGCGAATCTGCCGAAGTCATTAGAGCGACTCAAAAAGAGATGACGAGACGCTTTGCGCGCAATATTGATTTTTGGAAAGACTCTCAAGGATTCCCACTACGTGTCCTTGTCTTAGACGAATGCCAGCAGATCTTTGATGCGTCATCGGAAAACAAGGCCGATAAGAATGATGCTAAAGAACGGGTGCGAATAGTACGCGATCTAGTACAGCGCGGACGATCGGCAGGAGTAATCACCGTTCTCGCGACCCAGCGGATGAGCGCAGACGTGATTCCGACGGCCGTCCGTGACCTGGCGACGGTACGCATCTGCGGTCGAGTCACCGGTGACGACGCAAAACTGGTGATGGGCAGGCTTCCGGATCCAGGAGAGCCCGACCCGTCCCGATTGAAACCGCGGCGGATCGTCGTCGATGACGGAGATGGCGTGTGGCGCGAGATGCACGTCTTCGAACGCCACAACGGATGACGATTGCCTTCCTGTGCCCCGGGCTCGTAGGGAGCGCACGTCGAACGCTGCAGCAAGCGAAGACGACGCGGCTGGCCACAGGCCAGGCCGCCAAAGGACGAGTGCCGCGGAAGCGGAAGACGTAAGCGACCGAAAGCGAAAGGGGCACAGGCAGCCCATAAGTCACCCGCATAGGCGGTCAAAGTTAAATGCTCCACGCAAACTGTACGTTCTCTGCGTGGCAAGGCGGCGAATGCCGCCGCGGCAGCAATAAAGGTGCCGGTGTAGTGTTACCCGGCACCTCTGTAGCATGTATCAACCCAGCTCAGAAAGGGTATTCAGGTGAAGCAATGCGTAGCAAACGTTGTAGCAAGACTACGCAGTCCCGGTCATGGATGGCCACAGTATCGGCAGAGAAAATGCATCGAGAGGAGATAGAGGAAGCTCTTGAGCCGTACTCCTATATAGGTCAGCTAGAGGAGGGGTCTGAGGATGGATACCGCCACTGGCAGCTACTCATTGACGGCAACACCTCGCCGATCAGGTTTTCCACGCTTAAAAATAAACTGCCCACGGCACATCTAGAACCCCGCCGCGGTCCAATACAACAAGCCATCGAATACGTCACCAAAGAAACAACTCGTGTAGCCGAAGAGCCAAGGCTAGAACACGGCACGATTCAACACAGTGACGAAAGAGGAAGACGTAAAGATGTCGAGATAGTTCGCGAAGCGGTCCTTGAAAAAGGCCTTTCCGTGGACGAAATATTTCTTCAAGTTCCGGAAGCTGCTCGTATGACTTCGTTCGTTGAAAAGCTCGTTGCTGCTCGAGAGCGAGCACAGAACTCAGCGCCCCGAGAAATTGAGGTGCTGTGGCTGTATGGTCCGCCTGGCACCGGGAAAACATCACTAGCGGTGGATATAGGTGGCGATGATTTCTATCGAGTCACTGACTATTTCCATCCGTTTGATTCTTATGCAGGGGAAAAGACTCTTATTCTCGACGAATTCGATGGCTCGATGCCATTAAGCCTTGTACTAAATATCCTCGATGTGTGGCCTATGAGTCTTCCGGCTCGCTACGCGAACAAGGCTGCTGCGTACACGCACGTTGTGATGGTTTCTAATGAATCTCCGTGGGGCTACTATTTATGGGAGCCAGCATCGCGGCGACAAGCGCTTGCCCGGCGGATTGACACAATCATCCATATAGATTCCTATGGCGCTCACGATGAAACTCGTTTACGGGACAAATTCTTTGACTAACAAAACAACCTCATAGGGAGGGACTTCAGGCGGGTAGATTTTAGGACATGAAACTATATTCATTCATATCCATATGAAGAACTATCCAACAATAATGTGACATTCTCCTGCAGTCCCTACAGTTCCGTGGGCATCGATTTGAATGCGTTCCGAGTCTCCGTTGTAAATACTTGCACCAGTTTGCACGCTGGTAGTGGTGCTAGATAGTTCAAAACTATCTTCCTTTAGAACTTCTTTCCCGCTTATGTACTTGATAGTTAAGGCGTCACCGGGTTGCCCTTTATACAAGATATGCGGTGTATTCTTTCTTTATCCATGGTTATGATTTGTGGATCACATTGACCGTCAGCAGAAACTTTTCCAAGGATAGGTGAGCTTGGCGAGCGGGAATGAATATTTTCTAAGGAGCTGCTGCTTTCACGTATGCCTCCCAATTCGTTATGTCTCACCGGAGTTGGGCCGGTAGTGAAGGGGTCATAGGTAATATCCGACAATCTGAGGAGCGCAAAGAATACGAGCTATACGGCCCATCGACTTACGGCAGAACGAAAGGCTCGGGCGTCCCGTATCTATCGAAATCAGGGACTAATTGCCTGGTGAGATTCCTTAGTGAGCACCCTGCCCCCCGGGGGGGGCTAGTAGCGCGGCAAATTTTACGAACGTAAACAGGAACCTTCAGAGCCGCGTAAAAAGAATCTGAAGGTTCTAACGGGTTGAACTCGTTTCTAGCCAAACAATTTTTGACCAAACCGACGGCCGCGTTCAATACGGGTTTCCCACAGATTTCTATCTACCGGCTTATCGTTACTGGTTTGTGCTGGAACCTGCGAGTCTTTCTCAAGAAGTTGTTCGACCAAAGAATCAAATACTTCAGTAAAGCCAAGCGACCCATTGAGAGAGAAGGTTTTAGTTTCCTGAGCGCGAAATGGACCCTCGATAGAGGCCCTATGCCCTACCGAATAGGTCGTTCCGTTGAGGATTACGTCATCCCCGCTTTTCCGAGCTGTAATCTTCATTCCGGAAAACTCAAGAAAATTAATGGATCGACAGAAGCCTCTTCTACAAGGACGAATTTTTCCGCCTCGTTCAAACCAATTTCTTTCAATTTAGATATGAATTCTTCTGCATCGGCCATGCTTTTATCCTAATTAAAAAGAACTTGGAAAGCAGCATAACTAGGAGAGGCGGGAAATGGCGGACATTGTTCATGAAGCCCAGGACACGCACCTGTGCGCCCTATTTATCAAGGGCCACGGCGAAGATAGAGACTACGAGTACGCGCTAGACGCCACCAACAATGCAGCTAAACACCTGCAGGCAATACTGGCGGAGCTGCCTGCCTCTTCCCTGCTGCTCCCCGACGCCAGAATACTCACTAAGTTCGTGTGCACGGCACAACGGAATCTTCCTCAACAGCGTCCCGCATATAACCCGGAGAAACTTCTAGACTTAGCCACCAGTCTCAAAGAAAAGCGAGAAGATACTCAATAAAGGAAACTCCCCTAGTACTTCTCATCATGAGAAGCGCTGGGGGAGTAACCACCTGCGAGCGCAGGAAATAAATATTCTCCGTGACGATACTGAACGCCAGAAAGCTCCTGCCGGTATCAAAACCAAGAAACTAGGAGAGGTTTCTTCACGTGAGGTTTTATCTAACTGCCTAGCGGCAGGGGAACCGTATATTGCTTACGGTGTGAGCCCCTTTTTACTCCGCAGGAACCATTCCTTGCTCACGCAGCACAGCAAGGTGTCGAGTGACCGTCGCACGAGACAGCCCCGTCTCCTCCATTATTTGCTTACGCGTCAACACAGTCCCTGTTTGTACATAGGAGTCACCGATTAAGGCTTGTATACGAGCGCGCGTAGTTTGACCTTCCACTCGCTTCTTACGATGTGTCTTTTCGAGCTTCGACCTCTGTGCTTGCGCATATTTACCGTCAGGGTCTGTTTTCCAGCGCTGTGCTGCTTTCTGGCCACCCCTGCGGCCCATGGTGGCTAGTGCTTTGCGTTCGCTGCTGGTAGCTTTACCTGGCGCGCTAGAGCCGCTGTAGGCCCCACTCTTGGACTGGGTGACGTAGCCACGCACGCGACGTGCCATGGTTTGGCGGTCGCGCATGGGCGGCATCTCACTGTCACGGCCAGCCCCGCCGTGTGTCTGAGCGACGTTATAGGCGTGCTCGTAAGCATCGATAATCGCCGCATCAGTCAGACGCTGGCCTTGTTGACGCAGACGGTGACCGGCCTTGAGCGCATGCCTAAAGGCGGTTTCGTCACGTGCCGCTTTACCTAAGGTAATCCACAGCACGCGCACCCCGTCGATAAGCTCCGGATCGTATTGGTCAAGACCATCGGCGATTTCCGCATCTACGTCCTGAGCAAGAGCTTTAAATGCTTGGGCTTCCTCGCGGCGAGACTTCACCGCGTTGATAAGTTCCCGGCCAGAGGAAAATTGTTGGCGCGGGGTGGGGTTGAACTGGTCGTGTCCTGCCATGTCCCTTACCTGCTTTACCAAGTCTCCAAGACGCATCACCCTGTTGTGCTGCCTGTACCAACGATAGGCCGTAGGCGATTTACCTGTGTAGAACGGGTTGCGGCTAAAGCGGTGGGAAAAGTGCGGGTCGTGGTCTAAAAGCTCGCCTAGTACGCGTGTGGTTGCTGCTAGTAGCTTCATCTGTGCTGATTTACCGCCACGGTCAGCGTAGACAGGGTCAATAAGCCAGATGAACTGGGCTTTCCCATTAGTCGGGTTGATTCCTACCCACGCTGGGCCGACGTTGTGCAAGATAAGTGAGCGCACCACGTCGCGGACATAGGGGTTTAAGTCTGCAGGATCACCGCCGGCTGTTCCTATCTGGTCAATGTCAACGACCAGGACGGCAGCGTACTGCTTGCTGGTAAGCATGACGTACTCGCACCGTCCTAGAGCTTCGGTGTCGAAGCGATACATGCGCGGCGAGTTCGTACCATCAGCATTGCGCATATAAGACTTGGAAAAATCCCGTCCAACAGACCCGTGGAGTACCTCGCGGCCTAAATGTGCGCGGAGCAAATCGCGGTCGCTGGCGGATGCTGGGGTGTTATCCAGCCCGCCACGGTCCGGTTCAACACGGGTGGGTGTTTTAGTGTGCGCGTTTTGCGCGTAAGCCTGTAGACTCAT
>NZ_CP177113.1:0-83602 GCF_046717505.1 Corynebacterium sp. LaCa78 | reverse complement strand
GGTGCCTTAGTCTCCTTTCGGATTATCGGCACCGACCGTGTTGTGCTTTGCGCACTTCCTGTGGGGAAGTGGTAAAGTCTGAATCGACACGGTCGGTGTCGATTTGGAGTTGGACCCCCGCTAGAGTTGGCGCTCGATGATGCGGGGGTTTCCTCGTTTTTGAGGAATGTGCGCGCCCTGGACTTGAACCGAGGGTGTGTGCCGCTCGCGCTGCGCACCCCACGTGTGTGGAGCGCGGCTTTTATTTTCTTTGCTTATTAAATCACACCGATGTGATTAATCGCTGGATTTCTACCGGAGAGTCTGCGCGTATTGCGCGTTCTGCGTTTATTGTACATGTTGCGCGATAGTGTGTGCTACAGCTCATTTCCGTTATCGTCCTCTTGCTCTTCGTCTAGGTTTATGTCTTCGTCTGGGGTCTGGGCTGAGTTCTCTGTGTAGTCGTTGCTGTGGGGGTTGTTGGCTTCGCTTCCGAGGCCGAGTCCGTCGAGGAAGTCCATGCTTGCCTGTGCTCCGGGGTGGAGCTCAGGGGAGGCAGGCGGAGCGGTAAGCGTGGTTCCTCCTACCGCGTGGGAGATGGGCTTGCTGTCTGGGTGGCAGACCATTCCTGTATCACGCATGAACCCGGTGGGGTTGAGCTCTAGGGAGTAGCCGGGGCTGCGTCCTTTGCTGGCGAGTCGGCTGGCATATTCTTGGCGTCGGCGAACTTCTGCGTCGGAGGCGTCGAAGTCGGCCAGGCGTTGAGTGACCTTGTTGAGCTCTTTGCGTGCTGAGTCCAGTTGGTCTTGGTGGGGGAAGGACTCTGGGTCTCCGAGCTGGTCAATGTCGTCGATGGTCTGCTGATAGTTGGTGATGTCAGCGCGGGTTTGGTCGACGCGGTCAGGGGCTGCGCGCACCGTATTTTCTAGCTGGGTAAGCAGGCCACTTTGTTTGTTCTTGATTTCTTCGGGAGTAATTCCCGAGTGTGCGTAGGTGGGGTCAATAACCCATTTTTCAATGGCATCACGGCCTACTTGCCCGAAGTCGGATTTAACCTGAACGCTGCCATTAATCGCGTCGAATCGTGCAGCAAACGAGATGCCAGCAATAGCGCCTACTGGCTGATAGTCGGTGCTGCGCGAGTCTTTGACCTCTTTGAGACGGTCAATAAGGGCGCTCGTGGCTTCCTCGCGGGAGTCTTGCTGGGCGTGGTTAATATTCCACGTGCGCTCCTTTGAGTCGGTGTCTGCCCATTGTTCTGCTTGGTCTACTAGCCCTTCGGTTCGGTCTAGGCGTCGTTGGGCGCGGGCGAGGTCTTCTTGCGCTTGCCTGCGGGTGAGAACGTTAGATTCGGCGAGTGCTGTGTGTTCATCGGCGGCAGCTTCGAGTTTTTCTACCTGTTTGGTGAGCTCTGCTTTGCGCACGAAGTCAGGGTTTCCGGTAGCAATAGCCTTGTTTTGGGCCATGGCTTCTAGGTCGTTGTCTTCGAGCGGGGCAATGGAGCGCATGGAGCGGTCAGCATTCCAGAATTGGTTGGTAAACCGGCCTTTGCGTTCGATAGTGGCCCAGGAGTGGCCGTCGTAGGTGCCGCGTCCAACGTAGGTATAGCGGGCGACTTCGTCGTTCTGGTTGCCTTGGCGGAAGAAACGTCCGTCTTGCTGCTCTAGGTCGGCAGGACGCCAGGGAACGTCTACGTGGTGGATAGCAACGCCGCGAGATTGGATATTTGCGCCGGTTCCTAGCTTGGCCGTATTGGCAATGAGAACATCGACTTTGCCGTTATTGCAGTCGTCAAAAAGCTGGGTGCGCTTATTGTCCCAGTCGTGGATAAAGCGAATGCGGTCTTTATCCATGCCGGCTTCGACAAGTTGGTCGCGGATTGCCTCATACATGGAGAATGACCCGTCAGGCTTGGGCACTCCTTTATCGCAGAAAATGAGCTGTAGACCACCACGATTAGGCGAGATATTGCCTTGCTGGTCGGTGTACTCGTTGTCTTTATTGTCCTGCCACTCGCGCACGACATTTTGGACAACGGCATGAACGCGGCCTACGCCTTGGGCGGGTGGAAGGTTAGCCAATTCTGGTGAGAGCGTGGCGTTTTTGCCGTCGCTCATAATCTTTAGGGCATTGTCGATTTTGGGGTTGTCTGGCTGATTATCTTCGCGCCAGGAAAGATCTTGAATTAAGTCCTTGGTTTCTTGGTCTACGTCGAATTCCACGACGGTAGTCTCTCCGCCTTTAATGCTGGGTAACTTGCGCGGAATATCGTCGCGGGTGATGGTGTCGGCCATGGGCGCGCACATTTGGGCCAGCTCTGCAAGGTTTTCATAGCTGGCAATGCGGGTTTGGGGCTTGATTTTATTGCCAGCGGTAAAGCCAATTTCGCTGCGCTTCGAGGTGAAGTTTTGCGCCCAGGAGTTCACACCATGCATGCCGGCTTCGTGGAGAAGATCGGGCCGAAGATAGTTGAGCATGGTGTAGATTTCGGCGATGGAATTGGCAATAGGCGTACCAGTGGCAAAGGTGGCAATAGGATGGTCATTGCCTTTTTCGCCGCGTAGGTAGCGCAGTTTCACGTCGAGGTCAGTAGCGCGGTCGGAGCCTTCTTCGGCAAGGTCAGCCAGCTTGGATACGCGCCGGAGGTTTTTATAATTGTGTGCCTCGTCGACAATGATGTAGTCGCCGCGCGTTTGATCCCAGGGGATTGTGTCGCCGCGAGAAATCTTGTCGATTTTTTGGTTCATGCTCTGCTCGAACTTGTCGCGCTTTTGCTCGATTCGGCGCGTGTTATCGCGGCGGGTCTGCTCGTCTACCTCGTTGTCTTGGATTTCCTGCAGGTCGCGCTCGAACTCGTCCAAGACGCTGTCGCGGTAGTCGCGCAGGTAGTCAGCGGACATGCTCATCTCGCCGAACGAGCTCATAGAGACAATGACTAGCTCCCAGTCATTGGCTGCGGCTTGGGCAAGAAGACGCTGGCGGTCGTCTTTGCGGCTGCTGCCACTGCGGGTTTCTACCAGCATATTTGCGCCGGGGAACCACTGCTTTGCCTCGATTCCTACCTGCTCTACGAGGTGGTTAGGAACCACCATCCAAGGCTGTTTAGCAACGCCTAGGCGCTTTAGCTCCATGGCACCCATGAGCATGCTGCCGGTTTTACCGGCACCGACAACGTGGTTTAGCAGCACACCTGGTTCGTTGAGCATGCGCTCGACTGCGTTGAGCTGATACGGGTAGGGCTTGTAGCGGTCGCTAATGCCTGCAATCTCGCGGCGAGAACCGTCATAGCTGGGAGCAACAACACCATTGAGCGTGCGGTTATAGACGTCAACTAGGCGCTCATAGCGCTCTGGGTCTTGGGTGACCCAGCGAGAAAAGTGCTTTTCTAGGCCTTCCACCTTGGAACCGGCAAAGGCAGAAGCCTTGCGGTGGACGACTAGCGCATTTTCTCCGTAGCCTTTATCCAGCTTGGCGTATTTGGACATATTGAGCTGCGGCGGGCGCATATTCATGGTGTCTTCAATGAGCTTTGCTGCCGAGTAGACAGTGGCGTCGGCACCAGAGTGGGCGATACCAGCGTGGCTGAAATCCTTAAACTCTTCGTCATTGAAGTTGTATTGGCCATTTGCGTTAGCCGCGCGCACGCCCCATTTCAGATCGACTTCTTCTCGCGTGTGCCAATCCTTTGGAGTGCTGACAAACCACTCATCAGCACGGTTGTTTACTGTGACTCGGTTGTGCAGGCTGGCGGGAATATCCAAGGTGTCAATGATGAAATCGCGGTAGACATCATCGGGTATCCACGTCGCACCTAGACTCATCTTGATTCCGCTGGTGACCTTGTCCGGCAAGGCTTCTTCCAAGCCTGCGACATTGGGAAGAAAGCGCGGATCGTTGTGCGCGACCTGGCGGGCAGTTTCCAGCTTGGGATAGATAGACCCAGAAAGGTACTTAGTTGCTGGAACCCACTCGTCAGGGCGGTGCGGGTGGCGAAAAGCAACCTTATTTTCGGTCAGCTCGCGGGCAAGGGCGTCTTCGTCGGTATTTCCCAAAAGCTCTGCAAAGGTGGCAGTAGTCATGGGCAAGTTATGGTTTTGAGCGATAACTACCGCGTCCTGGGCCGAATCGGCACTGGTGGGAGTGTCTATAGAGCGCAGTGGGTTAGTGGTAAACAGTGGGCCCTTGGTGGCCTGCTGGGTATCGTCATTGAAGTCTTCGAGTGCTAGAACAGCCGTGACATACGGGTCGCGGCGCAGTGCGCCAGAAAGGTGCAGTTGCTTGCGCTGCTCGCGGGTGCTGGGCTGCTTGGCTTCGTCCCATAGCCGGGCGGTGACGTCATCGGGCAGTTCACCCTCGAAGGGGCGATCATCGACGGCGTTGTGCTTTCGCCACAGGTCAACCTTTTTCTCGAAGTCGGCCGAGATACGCTCTGGCGTCTTTTCCTTGGCAGCTTGGACAGTAAAGCGATTAAGCGGGCCGTAAGTGCTGGCGTAAGCGTCGTATTGGGTGTTAAGAACCTCACGTAGTGCGGGAAGCTCGTCTTCTTGCCCCTCGCGGCAGGCTTCTAGGACTGCTTCGGTGGTATTGCGCAGGTCAACAATGGCTTTCCATTCCTGCTGGTATTTCTTAGCGCATTTGACGTCTTCCCATGCGGACTCGCCGCTGGCGCCGATGGGATTAAGCTGCTGGAATTGCACGCTGCCGTCGTCATTGTCGATATAGCGCAATGCGCCCAAAGTGTCTTGGAGCTGTTCTCGGCGGGCCTCAATAAGGCCAGAGACGTCTAGTTGTTCGGCGTGGTTAATCGTTTCTGGACTAGCGGTAAGCCCCTGGCCGTTGGCGACAGCAGTAGAAATATCGCGGCGTAAAATATCGCCTAGCTGGTCTGCCACGTTGTCCGTATTGTCGCTGCGTACCTCTAGGGTTGGCCCGAACTGGGAAGAAACTTCCTTCCACGTGCCGAGTACGTGGTCTGGATTATCTGCGAAGAACTTGTTTATCGCGCGGGTGGTATCGCCAACCGTAATGGACTGTTTCCGGCAGAATTCCTCGGTGCGCGCACTAGGTTCCTGATTTTCGTCGCGGACACGGAAGACGAGAACATCAGTGCCTACTTCGGTGCCAGCAAAATCGGCAAAAGCACCGTTTGAGCCGCCAGGCAGGCGCACGCCAGTGATGAAATCGGCGCGGTCAGTAAGTGCTTGCTGCACGCTGGTAGCCCCGCGCCCAGCCGAATCGGCAGAGTGCTGGGAGGTTAGGACAGCAACATAGCCACCTGGGGCGGTCAAGTCGATGGACTTGGAAATGAAGTAGTTGTGCGTGGATAGGCCCGCACGGTTGTGGTGCGGGTCGTAAGGTGCGGTCTGGGAGAAAGGAACATTGCCGATGGTGGCGACGAAGGAGTTATCGGCAATTGAGGTATCCGCGAAGTCTTCGCGACGAATCTGCGACTCGGGGTAGCGAGCATTAGCGATAAGTGCGCTCATAGGGTCGCGCTCAATGCCTACAACGTCTGCATCTTCGGGTGCTGCGTCAATAAATCCGCCTGCTCCAACTCCGGGTTCGAGCACCTTTCCCTCGGTATATCCTGCGGTGCGAAGGCTATCCCAGATGGTGGAAGTAAGGCTTGGGGGAGTGTAATAGGCGGTAAGAATTGTGCGCCTAGCTGCCGTGTATTCGTCGTCGCTTAGTAGCTCGCGAAGACGCTGGCGGGCAGGTGCGTAGCGCTCGTTGTGTTCATCGAAGACCTGGGAGAAAGCACCCCAAGAGCGGTATTGTTCCAGCGCCTGGCGCTGGCTATCGTCAAGACTGTCACCGTCGCGGTAGGCAATAGCCGCCTCAATCGCGGCGATATTTGTCCAAACCGGATCTAGTTGAGCGTCATTGCGTGATTGACCTTCGCTTCGAAGGCGGGAAGAAGCGTCGAGTCCGTCTCGGTCGGGTACTCCTTGTTCTGATGGTCGCTGACTTGCAGTAGTGCCGTTGCCACCAGCAGCCACTTCGAGCTCTTCTCCGGCCACAGGCTCGCTGCTAGTTCGTTGAGTGCGTCGTTGTCGGGAAGGAGATTCCACTGCGTCATCCACAGATTCGGGGAGGTAAGCACCTGCAGACTCGGTGGATTCATCTCGTCGTGGAGAAGATTGTCCTCGATTACTTCCTGGGTGAGCGGGTCGAGCCACTCGCTGCGGACTTCCTCGCTCGCCTGCTGGTCGGCCAGATTCAGAAGCTGTCCCCGCGTTAGTGCGTCGACTGTCTGCTTGCCCGTCTTCTGCTTCCAACGGTCGGTGAGTGTCTGCAGATTCCTCGCGGAGGTCTGCTCCCACTGACTCATCATTGCTTCGTACGTCTCGGTCAATTCCGGCTCGCTCAGTTCGCGTCCTGCGTCCTGATAAGCCTGCTGGATTGTCGCTTTGTAGATCATTGGTGCTTTCTCCTAAGAAGTCGAAAAGGGAGATCTGATTGGGGTCTTCTTTCTTCTTCCTCGCCATGGCCCCGAATTCTATGGGGCTAAAAACCTAGTGCGCTAGACCTTTTTTAACCAGACAGCGTTCTCCAAGGTATCTGGCAAGACTCTCAGAAATGGCCTGAACGATCAGCGCATTCATCGTTGTATGCTGACAGATAGCCATATGATGCAGCTCTTCTTTGAGGTGTGCATCAATACGAAAGGTGACTTTGGTATCCATAAATGCCCTCCTAGCAGGGCTAAGTGTTACCTAGATAAAATGGTTCAAGAAAACCTCGACAAAGCCAGCTTTATGGCCCGAGGTAGAAACGAGAATAGACAAAAAGCGCAAAAGGCGCAATACGCGCAGAACGCGCAGAGTGTGCCAATCGCGTGATTGACGCCAGCTGGAGTGGATGTAATATGACCGACATGACTACAGGAGACGCTGAGCAGACCAACGAAGAAGTGTGGCTGACCTCGGGAGAAGCTGCAGAACTGCTTCCCAACGTCTCTCGACGTTCGGTGCAGGCGTGGGCTGCGTCCGGAAAAATTGACGGAGTTGTCCGCTTGCCGAG
Source organism: Corynebacterium sp. LaCa78 (assembly GCF_046717505.1). Classification (NCBI taxonomy): domain Bacteria; kingdom Bacillati; phylum Actinomycetota; class Actinomycetes; order Mycobacteriales; family Corynebacteriaceae; genus Corynebacterium; species Corynebacterium sp. LaCa78. The sequence continues at coordinate 76,600 of NZ_CP177113.1, read as the reverse complement.
TGGTCGATACCGGATACCAAAATCTTCCTTAGAAGAATTGCTCAACGGGATACCCCCGCAGGAGTAGCGAAGGCTGTAGCTTTCTTGCCAGTTAGGGCTGGTCAGACACCCCAGAATGTTCCATTCTGGGGTGTTTTTCTGTAAAAAGCGGCAAAATGCGGACATATCATCAACTAATAGGCATGTTAACACCTGCCCCGTAATGGGGGTATTGGCCCGTTTTATTGCTGTGAATTAAATTCGGGAATTCCTGTAAATAAAGGAGAAAGTCCCAGCGCATAAAGGGAAAGTAAACGCATGTGAAAACCTTGGGGGAAGTTAAAAGGCAAAAATAATAAGCAATTGCTGTTGGAATGGCACAGGACTTGCGCCACAATGGGGTACGACGCAGAACGCGCAGAATGCGCAGAAGGCGCAGAACGAGATGATGAAACCCACATTGTAGAGAGGGACCAATGGTCAAGATTCGCACCGCTATTTCCACCAGTGCCGCTACGCTGGTCGCGCTTAGCGCTGTAACCGGCGTAGGTGCTGTCACCGCGCAGGCAGAAGAGGCATCTGAAGCCCAGCCGGGCACGGACACTAGTGCCGATGAGGCTCCAGCTGAGGAAGCAGAACAAGCCCAGCCAGGCACAGAGGCTTCCGAGAACGCAGGTAGCGACGAGAGTGGCAATGAAGAATCGGCACCTGCTGCTAATGAGGCCCAGCCAGGAACAGATGTGAACGCCGAGCTTCCTAATCAAGGCAATATTCCTTCTCAGCCAGCAAACAATGCGCAGCCGGGAACGGAGACCCCTGCAGAGGCCTCGCAGCAGGCTCAGCCAGGCACGGAGACTGAAGCTCCTGCACCGAAGCCGGTGGAATCTGACAACGGAGATAACACCAATAATTCCACCACCCCACAGTGGAGCGATGAAATCGTCTCCGAGCAGCCAGCCGTCCAGCCCGAGGCCCCGAGCGAGCCGGTAGACAATACCCAGCAGCCCACCTATGAGCCTGCTGTGCACACCACTGACTCCCAAGAGTCCGAAGTGGAAACGGAGCCTGCCTACACCCCAGAGCCTGTTTCTGACGATGTAGAAAACGCCCCGCAGCATGAGGCTCCAGCTGAGGAAGTAGTCGCCAACACCAACCCACAGCCAGAGGAAGTAGAGACTGCCCAGCCTGCAGAACCTGTACAACCTGCCGTGGAAGAATCGGCACCTGCTGGTGAGGAAATTGTACAGCAGCCAGAGCAGCAGCCAACAGCGCCGGTAGAAACCAACGAGGTAGAAGGCGCTACGGCCACTGTGTCGGCCCCAGGAATCACGGTGACGGCACAGGGGCAGGCCCAGCCATTTGACGGTGACGTCACTATCTCTACTGCGGCGGGCGAGAGCACCATTGCCTTGCCGGCCAAGGAAGTCGCTTGGGCGCAGCAGGCCGGTCAAAACGCTGCTAAGGCGCTTCCAGAATACGGGCAGGAAAACCTCAATAACCTGCACAATGCAGTAATTGACGAGGTAGAGAATCTGCCCACCGAGCAGCAAGCTGAACTGGGGGCTGTTTCTGCGGACGTAAATATCGACCACAAGACTGTTTAAACTGCTTGCGGCCTAAGCCGAGAAATGAGGAATACCCATGGATGATTGGCTTGACGCACTCGATAATCACGACAAACAAAACTCCGCGAAACCTGACCTTCGTGCCCTTGATAGCACCAAGGAAGAGGAAGAAAGTCGCGTAGACGATACGCAGACTGAAAAGACGCCGGAGGAAACAGCACCGGCTGTAGAAGAAAAACCTAAGCCTAAAGCAAAAGCTAAGCCCGCAGCTAAAGAAGAACCTGCGGTTTCTCGCCCTGATTCTGTAGACAAGAGCGAGAAAAAGCCAGCCAAGAATAAGAAAAGTCGCGGCGTAGCCTTGCCTATCGCGCTTGGTGTGGGTGTGTTTGCCCTTGTAGGAGCTGGTGCTTTCACTTTCCTTGCCCAGATGGGTGATTCTTCTGAGGACACTGTCTCGCAAGAGCACTCACAGCAGTCCTCGCCGGTAGCAGAAGAAGCTGACCAACAAGGCCCACAACCGGTGTCTGATACCTCCTCTGAGGTTGCGGAAGTCGGCACCCGCTGTAGCGGAAACAATGATGTGGACGTGTCGGCCGAAGACTCCCCGCGCGCAGCAATCGCGAAGTTTGAAAAGGCTTATTTTGACGCTGACGCCAACGGTGTCAAGGCGTCTTTGACCAAGGACAGCGATATGCAAAAGCAGAACTGGATGAAGATTCTGCCCAAGGCTGCTCCTAAAGGCACGACCTGGTGTCTGACTATGCAGCCGTCCGAGGGAGATACGACCTCTGTAGAGCTAGAAGTCAAGCAGCCCAAGGAAGAAAAGCCCACCTTGTACAAGCAAAAAGTAACCGCAAAGGAGGCCAACGGCTCGTGGGCTGTGGACTCCATTGGACGAGAGGACTAAAACGGTGACCCCGCTGAAACACGCTTTTTCTTACGCTGCCACCGCGTCCATAGTGGCCATGTTCGGCCTGTCAGTGCCTACCGCCATGGCCCAGACAGAGACCGATAAAAAAGATGTCTCCGATGATAAATGTGCCGACATTCAGCTCGTGCTTGTCAATGGCACTTTCGATACCTCCGCGCAGGAGGACTCTACTCACGACCATGGTTTCGGCTCGAAAATCGCTGGCCCTGCCATGCGCGAAGCCAACCCAAGCACTCCTAAAGACTTGTCGGGCGGTATTAGCCTAGAAGACGCCGAAGACTCATCTGATTCTTCGGCAGAGAGCACTTCTTCTGCTACTTCGACAAAGGCCACTGCCGAGGCGGTTACTAAAGACAATGCCCAGATGATTGCTGCAGACTCTAAGGATCTGTGGGGAGGCAGTGATAACTCCACTGGCGATAAGTCTGGCGATTCCAACGACTTGTGGGGCGGTGGAGACTCCCAAGAGCCTGCAGAAGATAAAAGCGACAATTCGGACTTGTGGGGAGATTCCGACAAGTCTAGCGACAAGTCGTCGGATTCTAACGATCAGTGGGGAAGTGGAGACAAGGACTCTTCCACTGACTCCGAGGGCGAAGATTCGTCTGACTCCCTGTGGGAGGACGCTCCAGAAAACAACACAGACGAGTGGAAGACTGAGGAAAAAGACGCGGTAGAAAAGGACGGCACGCGCATTGCACGTACGTACGTGACGTACCCTGCTGCAGCAGGCGGAGCAATCGTGCCGGGGCTGAAACCGTCTGCGCCAGTCGCCTACACCGAGTCGATGGAAAAAGGCGCGGAAAACACCGCCAAGGTGCTCAACGAGGTAGCCGCCAAGTGCCCTAACACTAAGGTGTTTCTTGCCGGTCATTCTCAAGGTGCGCAGGTAGCGTCTACCGTCGCACGCGAAATTGGCTCCGGCGAGTCGGACTTTCCAGCCGATAAAGTAGCAGGCGTTGCCCTCTTTTCTGACCCCACCCGCGATAAGGGAGTACAGGTCATGCAGGGCGGGGAGTCCACCCCAGCAGCAGTACCTGGTACTGACGGTGGACACACCAAGCAGGTAGGTGAGTTCAATTCCCCAGAGCAAGACAAACTCGATGGTGCAGGCATGGGCTTGGACAAGACTGGAGGGAAGGACTTCGGTGAACTCGCCGATCGCACCGCCTCGTGGTGCTCGGAAGGTGATCTAGTCTGCGACTTGCCTATCTCCGGTCGACTTTCGGATCTGGTGGTTGGCACCGCAGAGCGTCTTGACCTGCACGACCCAGAAGAATCCCTCAAGGCTGTAAGCGATACTCTTGGCCCGGCTGTTCAGCTAGGCGGCCTTGATGATGTGAAAGACGATGGAATCGACTTCGGAGACGGCGGCTTCAAAGTTGAATCTGTCAGCGATAACGAAGTGCCCGGCCTAGCCGCTTCGCCCTCGACGGGCAATAGTTCTTCTAGCGTAAGTGAAACCACGAGCGCTGCCCCGTCTACTTCGGCACAGGCCGAGACCTCTTCGCAGACATCGACGCCTGCGTCGACGGCGGAAGAAACAGAGCCGTCGACAAGCGCTAGCGCTAGTGAGACTACTTCTGCTGGACAATCAGGAAATGCAGACCTTATCTCGACGATCTCCCGCGATGGAGCACGCAGTAAGTCCATGGAAGAGGCTCGCGGTCCTGTAGGCGGCGAGCTAATCGGCGATCTGGGCAAATCCGCTGTTGCTGCGGTAAGCAAGCTCGGCGGTATGGCACTGGGCAAGGGAATCACCATTGCCAAAAAGGCCATTACCGTCGAGAACCTGGCACAGGTGGCTTCAGCTGGAATCACCAACCCCAAGGCAGGGCTTGCGGTAGCAGCGTCCAAGCTGGCTGACGCTGCACTAGAAGTACTAACCCCAGAAACGGTTACCGGCATGGCCGATGAGGTCTTTAAGGAAATTGATGTGCTGGGCATTACCGGTGACGGGCTTGCCGAAACAGCCGTGCAAGCCGCAGGACACGGAAACGCTCATAATTCCTACGGTTCTAGGCCAGCAACCGCAGACGGGCGTAGCGCTATCGACGCCACCGTGGACTGGGCCGTTGCTTCCAGCCGCGATGTAGCAGGAGACGAAGTACGTCCAGACGCTGTGCAGGACGCAGGGCTTGATAACTCCACCTACAGCGCAGACGAAGCCAAGGAAGCTCTCGACCAGGTCACCAACTTCAAAAAGGAGCTGATGGGCTAATGACCTCCCAAGACACGGCAGTAGCACAGCCGAAACCACTCAAGCGTGTGGCACTTACCGGGCTAGGCAACGAACTGGCAGATACCCGGCTTGCTCCCGAAGGCGAGATGGATCCGCTTATCTGGCTCGTTGCCGCCCACGGCGGTGCAGGAGCAACTTACCTAGCGCACGCGCTCGCTCCATTCGGCGATGCCGGCCAGCAGTGGCCAGTCCACGACAAATACCCGTGGTGCGTCATTGTCGCGCGCACCACCCGTGCAGGACTAGAGGCAGCACACGACCTCGCACTACAGGATCAGTCCAATAAGACCGGAGGGTGCCGCGTCTTGGGAATCATCTTGGTTGCTGACGCTCCCGGAAAGCTACCACGCAGCCTAGAACAACGAATCACTGTGCTGGAAAAGACTGTCCCGACTATCTGGCGCGTGGACTACTTCGACGATTGGCGCGAGTCAACCGTCAGTGACCTGCCCCAGTGGTCGCCACTCGACGATGAACCCGAGGAGGAAGAACCCACCAAGTTCTGGCAAAAGAAAAAACCGTCCCCCAACCTCGTTCACAAATCGGTGCGAGACATCGGTGAAGACCTCGTAGACCGCGCCCGCGAAGCCAACAAACACCTCTAACCGAAAGGAAAAGACCATGTCCCTGACCCAAACCGCCGCCAATATCCACTCTCAAATCCTTGCCCAGGTTCCTGGCCAAGACCTAAACCCACAAGCACCCGGCGACTTCGGCGAGAAAGTAGACCGCGGTCTCAACTTCGGCGTCTATATCGGCCTGGTCGTTGCCGTGGCTGGCGTGATTTCCATCGGCGCATCCATGGTTCTCTCCCGCCGCGAAGGAACCAGCGAAGAAGCCACCTCTGCCGCGCTACGTGTTGGCGTCGGCTGCTTGATTATCGGCGGTGCCGGAACCATCGTCGCAGCACTCATTTAGCCCCCAGACGTAAGGAGAACCGCTCGTGATTATCGCCCAAGGCCCACCATCAACCCCACAAGATCTTCCACAAGAAGTGTGGGGCACTGGGTGGCAATGGCTTCAATACGCACTGTATGTATCGCTAGCCGTCTCCGTTATCGCAGTAATCGTTCTCGGCGCTCTTTTGGCCGCAGATAAAAACCGTGGCGAAGCAGTATCGGCAACGTCCCCCACAACCGCCGCATTGAAAATCGCCCTCGGCGTTCTTATCGCTAGTTCTGCTGCCACCATCGCGTCGTGGTTCGTCTAACTACTTAAACCTCCGAAAGGAAGATATGAACATCACTCGCCTCAGCGCAGCCGCAGCCATTGTCGCGGCCACGCTTGGACTAGCTGCCTGTGGCTCCGACGAGTCAGAGCAGCCCACCGAGGCGAACGATCAGCCCACCGTTGACCTAGAAGCAGCACCCGAGAACGCTTCGTGGTCTTCGGTCGGGGGGATCGGTACGCCGGTGGATTCCAACGACGGGCCAGAAGAGACTAGTCCAGTACCGCACGGCTACTCCCACACCCCGCAGGGAGCGGTACAAGCAGCTATTAACGGCCAAGTCATGCTGGCTACAGCAGACGATCAAACATGGCCAGACGTTGCCTCTGACATGACCTCTCCGGGTCCTGGCCGAGACCAATGGGCACAAGGACGCTCGTTGATTTCAGTGAACGGAAACGTCGATAAGAAAGACGCCGCTGAATTCAAAGGCTTCAAAATCACCGACTACAACGACGACAAAGCACAAGTACTACTTGCAGCCGACTATCCCGACGTCGGGCTCACGGTCTATCCCGTGCAACTTGTCTGGCAAGCAGACGACTGGAAGTTGGTTCTTCCCGACCAAGAAAACGCCCCTGACCTCCACAAGCTAGAAAGCCTCGACGGCTTTACCGAATACGCACAGTAAAAGCGCAAACAGCGGAAGAAGGCCACATGGAAACGAAGAACTCCCGAAAAATCTGGGCGATTGTCATTGCAATCATCGTCCTTGTCATCGCAATTGTTGCCGCATTTTTCATTGGGAAAGGGGCGAACCAAGAGGGGGAGTCCCGGGAAGAATCTCAGGAAGTGAACAATGATGACAACACAGACTCTGATGGGAAAAGGCAAGATGATTTGAGTGCTTCTGAGTGGTCAGAAGATACCTCTGATGTGTTTGGACGAAGCATAAAGACTCCAGCGTCTAAAGTCGGTAAGTCTCTCGGAGAAGTTAAAAAACAGGACTCCCTACAATGCGACGTCGACTCCCCGGAGAAGCTGACTATTGAACGCACCCATGACATGCAGACTCTATGGAGCGAAGACTTAGGCCCTGGAGGGGTTACTAAAGATGGAGTTCCAGAAAAATACGCGCGCACAGCGGAAGCTGCGATGCTGGCTGCGTGGAACTCTAATGCTTATCTGTATCGAGGCGGCGATCTCGCGACGTCTGCTGTGAAAACGAACTTCACAGGAGAAAACGCTGAGAAATTGGGGGCGGAACTTGAAAAGTCTCCAGCAAATACTGATGAGAAAGCTACGCGCCGCGCCGCGCCACAAGCCTTCAAAATTACTAGCTGTGGTGATGATCGCGTAATCGGCGACCTAGCTCTCCCACTTCCAACCGATGAAAAGGGCGATACGGATAACCCAACATGGATAGTTGTGCGCATGTCTGCTGTGTGGGAAGAAGACGACTGGAAGACCGAGCTTGAATCGGTCAAACAGCCTGCTAATAAGCAGATTTCAAACCTAGATGGATGGTCTGAATGGAGCTTCTAAAAAAGCTTCCGGTAGCTGCAATAGTTGCTTTAATCGTAACTCTGGCAGGTATAGCGCCTGCCAATGCACAAGAAGCTAAGGACGAGTTTCAACAGTTAGTTGAAGATTGCCAAGCAGAATTAGATTACTCCCCCGAGGGGAGCATTGATCGAAAGATTGATGAGGCACTTACCCCAGACGATTGGGAAGACACCCTTCTCGAAACGTTCGAAAAGTTTGACTGCAACTTCACCGAAGGCGTGAAGCACCCGATGAAGGCAATGTCCGCAGGTGCCTCTGAGTTTTGGGGAGATCCAGTTGGTGACTTCACTAAGGCTGTTCTTGAGGGTAATAACCAGGCGCTCCAGACTGTCATGACGTTCTGGATGGATTGGCGCATGGACAAAAACATCATGGATGGCTCCGTCCAGGGCGTGAAAAACATTGTGCTTGGTATTGCAGGTATGGCGCTGATTTCGTCCCTGATTATCGGCGGCATGCATATGGCCTACGACCGAAGACAAGGCGTAGCAGACGGCCTAGAAAGTATGGGCAAGAACATTGGCGGATACTTACTGTTTTCAACGCTCATTGTGGGCTTGGGAACAGGAGCCATGGTTGCTTCTGATCAGCTTGCCGATTGGGTGATGAAACAGTTCGGCGCTAGTGATTCGGAGTCAGTCCTAGGGGCCTCTGAACTCAACGAGGAAATGGGCGGGCCAATTCTCATGCTGGCGCTTGCTGGTGTGGGAGTCGCGGGTTCAATCATGCAGATTGTTTCCTTAGCGGTGCGTACCTTGCTGTTTCCCATTGCGCTCGGCATTACACCTGCGTTGGCCGCCTTTTCTTACACCAACACGGGACGTCAAGGTCTCAATCACGTGGTGTCTATGATGATTGCCTGCATTTTGTTTAAGCCGATTTCTGCTCTGCTGTACTGCGTGACTTTTTGGCAATCAGCCTCTGGCGGCGAAGACATGATGTCCGCAGTTATGACCGTACTTATGCTGGCTGCTGCCGGGTTCTCCGGCCCGACTTTGGTACGAACAATTGCTCCGTTTGTCTCGCAAGCAGGTGGAGGCGGAGCAGGCTCTGCGTTGGCAGGTGCTGCTGGTTTGGCTGGAGCAGCAGGCGGAGCCCTCGGCATGGCTGGAGGCGCGCTACTAGGCGGCGCTGGCGGCGCTATAGGTGGCGCAAAGGCTGGTGCTGCTGCGAAGAATGCGGTTCCAGGCGGCGGCTCTGGAGGGTCGGGAAGCAGTCCACTTGGCGGCGGCTCCGGTGGCAGTCCACTTGGCGGCGGCTCGGGAGGATCTGGTGGCTCCGGAGGTTCCGGAGGCTCTGGTGCTTCTGGCGGAGCAGGCCCGGCAAGTCGCGGCGATGCGGGAACTACTGCTTCTGGCTCTGGCCAAGGAGGTGGAGCACGTCAAGGCGGTGGTGGCTCACATGCTGTATCCCCAGGTGGTTCGGGCTCTGGTGCTGCAAGCGCCTCTGGCAGTGAGGGCGCGAGTGTCCGTCCCGCTAGCTCTGGCGCTGCGGCTACTGCTTCTGGTGCTGGCCCAAGCGGGGCTACCAGTCAAGGTTCCGGCCGACGAACCACGATGAGCGGAACAGGCGCAGCACGCGGATCACGTGCCCGCAATATCGCCCGGGGCGCGGCCCAAGGTGCTGGCCGGGGAGTTAACAGAGGTGTGCGTACTGGTCGCGTATTAGCAGGACAAGGAGCTAGAGCGGGCCGATCGGCAGGGTCAGCGGCTCGCCAAATTCAAGGAATTCTCGATGAATCCATTGGTCAGCAGGGCAATTATCACGGAAACGTAAGGAGGTAAGAAACCATGGCAGATAACGTAGACGTCCCCGTGTACGCGCTCGGCCAGCCTAGCCGTCGTACTGGTATCGGTGGCTTTTCAATGAAAACCACCATCGTTCTAGGCGCGGGCTTTATCGGCTTTTTGGTTTGCCAGCTCGGCGGAATGCAAAAAATAGGCTTTATGGTGGTACTTCCTATCACCGTGATTATCGCCTTGCTGGTCTCGCTTAATGTGGGCGGACGCTCGGTAGCCCAGGTATCGGAGATGATTTTTCAGGACTGGCGACGCCGAGCACGCGGCGACAACGTCTATATCTCTGGGCCCTCGTCGCGGTTGGCAGGAGGCCGCTACCGCCTTCCCGGATCACTGGCACGTACAGAACTGCTGGAAGGAACAGACGCGGTAGGCCGAGACTTCGGTGTGGTCTTTGACCGTCACCGTCGCGAAGCTACGGTTCTCTTTTCCTGCCAATTGTCAGGACAAACTGCCATGACTCAGGAAGAACGCAATGACATGACGGCTAATTGGGGCCGCTGGCTTGCCGGCCTGTCACTGTCAGGTGACGTGGTCTCCACTGTCTTTGTTACGAACTCTCGCCCTGATACTGGCGAGTTGGTGGCTAAGGAAGTCCAGGCAACGGTTCACGACGATGCGCCCGAGGTAGCAAAGCGCATTATGCAAGAAGCCTCTGATGAATTGTCGGTCGGAATCCCTGAGACAGAAGCTCATATCGCAGTCACGTTGAAAGTGAGCGTGGCTGAACCAGACGACACTAGTTTCTTGCAGCTAATTGGCACCCGGCTTCCCGGCCTGTACGAGGAACTGACCTGGTCGGGAATCCAGGCAACCCCCATGGATGCAGAAGAAGTTTGCGCACGCGCGCACAAGTTCTTTAACCCTGCTGCCGAAGGCGACTTTGAAGAAATTTCCGTTGGCGGAAACACCCACGATCTCGAATGGTTCGACGCGGGCCCAGCGTTCCATGATGTGCGCAAGAACGTCTATCGCCATGATGGTGTTTCTTCGGTGACGTGGGAAATGGCCTCTGCGCCCCGCTCTACGTTTGAAGACACCTTGCTCGGCAACCTGATTGCGCCGCATGCACGCATTGACCGTAAGCGCGTCGCGCTGGTTTACCGCCCGTATGAGGCTGGTACAGGTGCCTCCCGCGTGGAGGCAGAGCACCGAGACGCGATGGTGGCGGCTAACTCATCAAAGAAAATCCGGTCGGCTGCTGCCGAAATGCGCCTAGAGCACACCGAAGCAGCGCGTAGAGCACAAGCACGCGGTGCGCAGTTGGGACGCTACAGCCTGTTTGTCACGGCCACGACAGAAGACGAAGAACTTCTGGGGCGTATTCGCCACGACGTCAAGCAGCTAGGCGCACAAGCCAACCTGCGGTTGCGCGAGATGTCGCGCCAGCAGGACGCAGGATTCATCACGTCGTGCGGGCTTGGCCAGATTCCATGGACGAAGGAATCTACGTCCGCGCTGGCGGCACAAGGATAGGGGAAATTAGGTGCTTTTCGGACTTTTTGGCAAAAAGAACAAGGCGGGTCGCACTCTGTCACGCCTAACGAACGTGCAGCTGCATACTTCTCGTGACAAGGCAGGCTTTTCCTTTGGCGCAGTCATTCGCCAAACCCCGCGCGCTACGGCAACGGTGTGCTTCCAAGTTGATAACCCAGATGAGATTAGCTCGGAGAAGATCTGGGACTGGGAGCAGGCTATTTCCGAAGACGAGTCGGTCATTTCTACTGCCTACACCGTCGATTCCACGGGCAGCTATATGTCTGTCACCTTTAAGCAGCTCGATAAAACAGAGCGCAAGGACTCCAACGAGGCCTTGACCCGCCTTGCCGCGCAGCTGCCTGACTTTTATGAATTCGGCGAGGTGGTCTCGACTCCTATGACTGACGAACAAATCTATGCCCGCGTAGCGAATGCTGTCGGCACTTCAACTGGACAGTGGCCAGAGCTCAAGGTGGACACAGTGGAAGAGACCACCGCAACTATCACTTTTGACGATGTGGCGGCAATCAGTTTCGACGTCATGGACGACGGGGACTTGGACGCTTTGCTTCGTGAGCTTGTATTGGAGGGAGAACTTGCCGGTGTAGCGCGCTGGACACGAATCTTTAGACCTGGATCGGAATCCGAGGAACACGACCCAGGCCGACATTCCGGGATTCTCACAGTCGCGGCGGAAGCAGGCGTGGAACAGATAGAAAACGCCGCAGCGGCACTAATTAGCGAATTGTCAGCAGTAGAGCGCCTTCGAGTACGCCGCATTTATGGCCGACAAATGGCGGGCTTCCTCGCAGGCTTAGGCATCGGCGAGCTGGCGTGGGACGCAGAAAAAGTAACGGTTTAGGACAACGGACTTTAGGGAGCGGATTAAAGCAATGGGCACGCACGACGCAGAAATGATTACTCTCCACGAGCAGATCTTGGACGGCGAGAAGGAAACTCCGTCCCGCTGGTCGAGCGAGGGTAGGCGCTATCGCAAGTGGAAAAAACGAGCCAGAAGCACGCCGAAGCCATTGAGCGCCAGCGCCGACGTGCTGGCGGCGCCATGCCGGTGCGCGGCGAAAAGCCTTTCACCATCATGAAACCACGCGGCTTTACCGGCCACCACGCAGGCTACATGGCCGTTCAAAATGGCCCGATGGAATGGCAGACGACGACGAATCTAGGTTGCGGCTTTAATCCCAATGTCATTGGTGCCCCTGCACCAATTATTGGAACGCCACTAGGACGCCATGTCACCACGGGCGCGGCAGTAGGATGCGACCCGTTGTCGTGGTTTCGAGAAGGAATTATCGCTAACCCCTCCTGCTTTATTTTGTCGTTGCCGTCGCTGGGAAAGTCCACGTTGGTGCGCAAAATGCTCATGGGAGGGGCCTCCAATGGGCAGATTACGATTGCCGCAGGCGATATTAAAGGCGAATACGTCGGCTTTACCCACCAAGTCCACGGCCAAGTCATTACCGTCGGCCATGGTTACGGCCACATTAATCCCCTCGACGTGGGCGCACTAGGCCGTGTTATCCCACAGCTGGAAGCCAAGCGCGAAAAGCTAGTTGCCCGCCAGGAAGCAGGGGAGCCTGCCGAAGATGACGAGATTTCCCTGCAAGGAATTGAAGACCTGCTCAACCGCGCAAAAGAGCAAGTTCATGGCCGTCAGGTCACGATGGTAACCACGCTAGTCAGCCTTGGTCGCGGTGGCGGCGTTCAAGACTATGAGTCCATGCTTATTTCCGCTGCACTGCGCGGAATGTATGAAGAAGAACGTATCGACTGGGAAAACCCGCCTGTACTCAAAGACTTGATTGCTTACATTGAGCGCGGGCCGCAGTGGCTGCGCAAGCTCGGCAGAGCAGAGACTAACGAACAGTGGAATGCGCGCATTGACGCGCTTGTCCTTTCCCTTAACTCCCTGCTTGACGGCGCTACAGGCCGTATCTTTGACGGTCAGACTACTACTCCGATTGAGGTAGATTCACCGGCTATTTGTATCGACGTCTCCGCTATTGATCGTGGTGATTCCGCGATGAAAGCAGCGGTCATGATGGCCTGCTGGGGCTCTGCCTTCGGTGCCATTGAGGCTTCACACATGCTCGCCGATGCCGGCCTTGGCCCTCAGCGCTACTTCAATCTGTGCCTCGATGAGATGTGGCAGGTGCTCTCGTCAGCTCCGGGAATGGTCGGCCAGATTGACGCTTTGACCCGTCTGAACCGTACGGACGCGACTGCGTTGTTCATGATCACCCACACCTTCAAGGACTTAGAGGCCTTGCCGACTGAGGAAGACCGTAAGACCGCAATGGGCTTTATTGAGCGTGCTGGCATGGTTATTTGCGGCGGACTTCCCACCAGTGAGCTGGATATTTTGTCTACGCAGTTGGAGTTTTCACCTGCCGAAGCAGAGATGATTGTCTCGTGGTCTCGCGGTGCGCCGCCTGCGCGTTCACGCACTCGCGGTGCAAGAGCAACCCCGCCTGGTCGCGGACGATTCATGATTAAGCCTGCTAAGGACGGTTCGCCAGGCATTCCGGTACAGACAATGCTTTTCCCGACTGAAGTTCAAGAGCAACTGCACAATACGAACGCTCGCTTCGAGGACTTCTTCTTGGAAGGTGAGGGGGCATAGATGTCTGGCTTTGTAAGTCCTTTTGATGAGTCCACTAAACGCCAGGCCATGGCGGAATTTGAAGAAACGTGGAAAGAGTATTCCTCTGCCTCTGCAGCGGCAAAAGCAATCGCCAAAGACTGGGGCATGGGTCGCACAACGCTTACGGAATGGCTGCAAGAAGAAAATCTGTGGCCCTCGCCCACAGTCAAGCAGGTTCAGCACTTACAACGTGAAATCGCCCGCCTGAAAAAGCGCAATGAGCGCTTGCAAGAAGAAAATGCACGACTGCGACGACTAAGGAGTGAAGACGGATGAAAAAGGTTATCGGCATAGCCATGGCTATCGTCTTGTTCCTCGTCCTTATCATCGTCGTCGTCCTCGATGGTGGCAATGAGGATGAAGTATGTGCCGAAGATGAAGGCGGATCGGGATCAGGCGATGTCGTTGTTGATGGTGATTTTGCCTACCCGAGCGATAAAGAAGCCACCCAGGAAACCTCTCCTTATGGCCCACGCGAGGGCGGTATGCACTTAGGTCAAGACATTGCAGGCCCGCGTGGAACTCCTATTTACGCTTTCGCAGATGGTCGCGTTATCCAAGCCCAAGACTCTGGCGTGCAAGGATTCGGCGGTTGGGTTGTCGTGGAACACGACATCGACGGTAAGAAAATTCAAACCGTGTACGGTCACGAAGAACCTGGTCAGGTCAAGGTCAAGACCGGCGACAAAGTTACTAGGACCTGACCCCCAGATGGTGGACACCTTGAAACCAGCATCTCGCTGGGGAAGTGAGGTACCTTTCCACCATGCCACGCAAGACCTACACTGAGCAGTTCAAGCGCGACGCAGTCTCGTTGTACGAGTCGACCCCCGGAGCAACGCTCAACGCGATCGCCTCCGATCTCGGGGTCAACCGCAACTCCCTGCGCACCTGGCTCGACGCCTTCGGCACCGGCACCAAAACCAACGCCAACGGTGAAAAAGTCGCCAGCCCCATTGCCGCAGCCAACAGCGCACGCACGCCTGCTGAAGGACTCTCCGACGCCGAACGCATCCGCGTGCTGGAACGCGAAAACGCCAAGCTCCGGGAGGAACGAGAGATTCTCCGCAAGGCGGCCAAATATTTCGCGGAAGAGACGAACTGGTGAACCGCTTCCGGTTCGTTGATGACAACCGAGGCCTCTACGAGGTCAAGCGGTTATGTGAGGTTTTGAAGATCAACCGGTCCTCGTATTACAAATGGAAATCAGCTGCTCCTGCCCGCCGGCGACGCGTCCTTGACGACGCGGTGCTGGGAGCGAGGATCAAGGCCGTGTTCACGGCCGAGAACGGTTGTTACGGGGCGAAACGCGTGACGGCGGCCATCAATTCCGATCCAGCCAACGACGACCTTTTCAATCACAAGCGCACCGCCAGGTTGATGCGCCAGATGGGCCTGTTCGGCTACACCAAAAAACGCCGGGTGAAGACCACCGTGTCTGCGAAACGGGCTCCGAAGTTGCCCGACCTGCTGAAACGCCGGTTCACCGCGGAGAAACCGAACACCATCTACGTCGGCGATATCACGTACCTGCCGATCGCGGACGGGTCGAATATGTACCTGGCCACCGTCATCGACTGCTATTCGCGGCAGTTGACCGGTTTCGCGATCGCCGACCACATGCGCACGGAGTTGGTCGAAGAAGCTCTCACGATGGCCCACGGGGTCCGAGGCAACCTTGACGGGGCGATTTTTCACTCCGATCATGGCAGCGTCTATACCTCTGGGCAATACCGGAAGCTGTGTGAACGATTCGGTGTCACCCAGTCGATGGGAGCAATCGGGACGAGCGCGGACAACTCGTTGGCGGAGTCGTTCAACGCCACGCTGAAACGGGAAGTCCTCCAGGACGAGTCCGTTTTCCCAAGTCAGATCGTATGTCGTCGGGACGTGTTCCGGTGGTGCACGCACTACAACACCAAGCGCTTGCACTCGTGGTGCGGCTATCGCTCGCCGAACGCCTTCGAAGCCGCCGGATCAGCTACACTTACTATCGCATCTTGATTAAATCCCCGTGTCCACTTTCCGGGGTTCGGGCCCCTAAGGGCCAGCACATTGCCGATATGGGCAGTGCCGGTCAGTCTTCTGGCCCCCACCTGCACTTCGAGGTTGTCGAAGGTGACCGAGCAGCAGGCGGTGAGCGCGTCGACCCTAAGCCATGGCTGGAAAAGGCCGAAGAAGGCAAAAAAGGCGGCGGAGATTCCGACAAGAAGGACAAAGACTCTAAAAAGAACTCGGACGGCGGAGGAAAAGTCCTTGTCGTAGGCGATTCCATCTCCAACGGTGCACGCAGCCAAATTGAAAGCGCGATTCCAGGAGCCGAAGTCAGGGCCAAAGACTCCAAGCAATACGCAGCCGGTATGCAAGAAATCGACGACGGCGACCAATTCGACACTGTGGTCATGGCCCTAGGCACGAACGGCGAAGTGGGACAAGACCAGTTCGACGCGGCTAAAAACAAGATTGGTGACGCCAACTTAGTTCTTATGACCATCGCCGGTGTACCTCACGCCGACAGCTTTAATGACTCGGTGAAAAAGTCTGGTTACGACTACTTCGACTGGGCAGCAGAGGCGAATAAAGACCCCGGAATGCTCGTTGATGGAGTCCACCCCGGCCCATCTGGATCGAAGATCTTCGCCGACACCATGGCCGCCGCTGTAGGCGGCGGAAGCAAAGAAAGCTCGGATAGTGGCAGCAAGAAGAGCAAATCTAAAGGCAGTGGACAACCCGCTGACGAAAAGGGCGGATTTGAAGGGCTTACTGGTCGCCAGCTCGCCTTGGCGAAGCAGATCGTTGCAATTGGCGAGAGCATGCACGTCGATGAGAAAGGTCGACAGATTGCTGTAGCTACCGCTAAGCATGAGTCCCAGCTACAGGTCTACGCCAACGATGGAGTTATTACCCCAGAAGAACAAAGCGGTATGGCCGACGATGTGACGTCCGAAAAGCTCAAAAAGTCGCTGGATTTCCCGCACGATGCAGTAAGTAGTGACCATGGCTCTGTGGGCACCTTCCAGCAGCAGGTCGGTATTTGGGGTGATGTAGAAGAACTGATGAACCCAGCGGTTCAGGCGAAGAACTTCTATGAGCACCTCGAAGACGTCGATTACCAAGGAATGGAAGTAGGTGCAGCCGCAAGTACGGTTCAGGGCAACGATACGGGTACGGGCGTTTACCAGCAAGAAGCTGATATTGCGACGAAGCTGGTAGATAAATATCGCGGTGCAGGCAAGGACTTGTCCGAGGAGGAAATTGAAGCCTTGGGTGAGGCCAACGTAGGTGACGGCTGTGATACCGAAGCCGGAAACGGCGATTCCAGTGATGATCCGGCACCGTCTGGCGAGCTTGGCGAGCGCATTGTCGCCGCAGCACGTAAAGAATTCGGTTATCCCTACGTATGGGGCGGTGGCGACGAGAACGGCCCGACGAAGGGACAAGACGGCGGAGAAGAAGGCTACGACTGCTCCGGACTTGTTCTCCGTGCGGTGGCTGTCGCTACCAAGGGCAAGGTCAAGCTACCTCACCAGACGCAAGCACAGGCCAAAGACGAACACCTGAAAAAGGTTGATTGGGAGGACAAAAAGCCCGGCGACATCATTCTCATCGGCGGCGATGGAGCAGAACACCACGTTGCGATCTACTCCGGCAAGAAAGACGGAAAGGACAAATGGATCGAGGCTCAAACCTATGGCGTGGACTCCGGTGAATACGACGTCCGCACCGATGAGCCACATCAAGCGTATCGAGTAAGCGAATAAGAAAAGGCAGGACAGCAATGAAAAAGACAGCTATCGCACTCGCCCTGGCCAGCACTGTAGCGCTCACGGCGTGCGGAAATGATGAGCCGGACGGAACGGATACCGGCATGGAAGACCCCACGGTAAGCCAGTGGGAGCAGCCCGAAGTACGCGGCCCGCTTCAAGACACTGACCAAGAAGACGTGGACAAGGTCGCCCATGATGTTGTCGAGCAGATCTTCTCCTGGTCTCCAAAAGACGATCACACCATCGCCGATGCAGCCCGCAAGGCCGAACCACTGATGGATGAAGACTTTGCCTACGACAACCGAAATTCCTGGTCAGGAATGTTCAAAGTGCCTGGAAAACAGTGGGCCAGCTGGGTCGACGACAAGGCTACGGCCTCGGTAGAGCTCACCGAAGGCCTCGAAGAGCGTCCCGAAGACACCGATATGGAGGCCCGTCGCCAGTACTCGGTAGAAGTCACCGTCAAGGGTGACAAGCATGAGCAGAAACTGCGCTATGACGTCTTCGCGCACTTTAACCACCTGGGCTGGTGGAGATTAGACAACATCACCATCTCCCAACCACAGACCATGTCATAAACAGAATCGACAAGGAGTAAAACCATGAGCAAAGCCAGTGACAACGCCCGATTTGATGAAATTGAAAACCTTGTGACCTCGGAGGAATACAAGGACAAGCTCAAAGCAGCAGAAACTACCTCACAACTGCGCGAGGTTGGAGCAGAGGCCGGCGTCGATGTCGACGACCGCAGTGACATGGGCAAGTTCATGCACAAGCTAAAAATCCTTGGCATTGACTACAAGGCCATGTCATCTGTTGAGCGGGAAGAGCGACAGGCTCGCCAGCACGAGCGCGCCGAAGAACTCGCACAGACTAACGCTTCCGGCACCCGCCTAGATATTTGGACGGGCGCGGTCGAAAGTAACAAGGGCGATAAAGGAGCCTTCGCCCTCGTCGACGAGACAGGCGAGGCTATTTGGTTCGGCAGCTTCTTTGATAACGACGCCATCTATACGCCAGGCGATATTGGCAGTGCTGAACAGTCAGCTGCGGAAAAGGCGGTCTACCTTGCTCGCCGCGTACAAGACGAAACGGGAGCAGAACTCATTGAACTGCATATCCACACCGAATACCCCGACCTTGATGAAGATGAACTGCGACTTCGAGGCGTTGCCAAAGACTCGCAAGTCGCAGTGTCCGTTGAGGTCGATCCGACAGATGAGCGTGCGTCCTCGGTAGCGCGTATGGGAGGGTTCCGCTCGCTGAAAAACGTTGATCTCGCAAGCCTTGTTGAACTCGATGATGAATAACCGTCAAAGTGACGAAAACCCGCAGGTAAATAGCACAGGAAAGGGCGAAGAGTAATGGGCAAAACCAACCCCAGAAACTCAGGCGGGCCAGGAGCGGACGGGCAAACCATCTTCCTTGCCGTCATTCTCGTAGCGGCATTGTCCGTACTTGGCACCGTGCAAATCGGTGCGGTAGCAAGCTGGAAACTCGCCGGTAAAGACAAGCCACCTCTCAACCCATTTCAAACACTAGCCAGTCTTATTAAAGGCCAGCTGGAGTGGACTGTCATTGCGACCGTTGCCGCAGTGCTGCTGTGGCTAGCTATTGCTGGATTGGTTTATCTATGGATGAAGTCCAAGCCGAAAAAGACCACCAGCACTACGGGGCAGGCCTCAAAGTACCTAGCGCCCAAGAGCGATATTGCTTCCTTGTCGCGCAAAAGCGCAGAGAAGAAGGCAGCGAAGTTTATTGGCGAAGACGCCGCTAAAGACTATCCCGGCCTGCGCATGGGCAAAGATCTACAGTCTCGACGCGGGGTGTATTCCTCGTGGGAGGATCTGTATCTCGTGATCTTCGGGCCTCGCCGAGGAAAGACCACGTCTCAGGTTATTCCGGCCATTGTTGATGCTCCGGGAAACGTACTGACCACCTCAAACAAGGCCGATATTGTCTACGACACTGCCGCGATTACCGAGGCGCGTGGAAATATCTGGATCTTCGATCCACAAGGCCTTGTTGCAGGGCGAGACGATCGCCCGTGGTATTTCGACCCTCTCGACGCGGTACGCCGCGATCCGATGAAGATGGACAGCGAAGCTATCGCGCTGGCCGATATTTTCCGCTCTGCAGCCCACGGTGATAACAGCACTGGCGACGCCTTCTTCTCCGAAGGCGGTCGTGACCTCCTCGGCAGGCTTTTCCTCGCCGCAGCACTGGACAACCGCCCTATTACCGACGTCTTCCGCTGGGTTAACGACGATGAAGACCGCACACCAGTAGGCATTTTGCAGCGCTTTGACGAATGGGAATCCATGGCCGACG
Organism: Corynebacterium sp. LaCa78; assembly: GCF_046717505.1. NCBI lineage: Bacteria > Bacillati > Actinomycetota > Actinomycetes > Mycobacteriales > Corynebacteriaceae > Corynebacterium > Corynebacterium sp. LaCa78. The sequence continues at coordinate 57,111 of NZ_CP177113.1, read as the reverse complement.
CACTCAACGGAACCTACAGCATTACCGAGCGCACCCGCTCCGGTCTTTTCTCCCAAGCAGCGCAAATGGCTGCGCCACTGGGACGACGAGCCATCAGACAGTGGGTTACCCCAGGCGAGGACAAGGACAAGTTCGAACCAGAGCAGTTTGTCCGCGCCGACCACGACACGCTGTACCTGTTGTCCAAGGAAGGCGTAGACAACGCGGCTGCTCTAACGACGGCACTAGCAGCGGCCACGATGAAAGCTGCCGAGCGCTATGGCGAAGAAAACGGTCTGCGACTTCCAGTGCCGATGATTGCCGCCCTCGACGAGGCTGCGAACACGGTTCCGTGGCCGGAACTTCCTAAGCTGTATTCCCACTACGGTTCGCGTGGAATCATCGTCATGACCATCTTGCAGTCCTATGCCCAAGGCGTAAAAGCCTGGGGCAAGGAGGGCATGGAGGCCTTGTGGTCTGCTGCGTCCGTGCTGCTCTACGGCGGCGGAGTCCGTGACCAAGACATGCTCAACAAGCTAGAGCTTCTTGTTGGAGACTATGAAGAGCTGACCAAATCTGTTTCTCGCTCGGCAGACGGAGGACGCTCAACGTCGATACAAGCGCGAGAAAAGAAGATCCTCAACGCGGCAGAACTAGCTGCCTTGCCCTATGGACAAGCACTCGCCTTTACCGGGCGACGGCCATTCGCGCTGTATCTAGAGCCGTTCTGGGAGCGCACCTACTGGAACGACGAAACCCGCCAGCTGCTTCCTGCACAACAGTAACTACCACCGGAGGAATCCATGGCAGAAGAGAAAATCGATCCCAAAGACTTCCACTACAAAAGCGTCTTCGAGTTTGTCGATAAGTTCCTAGTGACTATGTACCCGACTACCGACAACCGGATGAAAAACATCGCGTGGTCTCCCACCTGGTGGAACCACCCCGAGGTAATCGCCCGACTAGACGGGCTCTGGAAGCGCTACGAGTATCTGCGGGTAAAAGAGCCAGATACTGCACTTGAGACCTTCCTGCGCCTGCACGGCGACTACCACATGCGACAAATCATGAAGGACGACGGAGTCTTCGCCGATTGTAAGCGTGAAGACGTTCCATCTCGTCCGCTACCAGTTACTTCCGCAACTAAACCCGCCTCCTAAACACAAGCGAAAGGAGACCTACTATGTCTCGTACATCTGTCGATGCGTCCACAGCCCGCACTATCCGAAACCTGCGCCGCGCACTACATGCAGAGCGTGTACGCCACTTCCCCCCGCGCACGATTCAGCCAGGCCCCAACGCTCTCACACGCATGGCAGGCGGAGCACTCGCAGTAGAAGGGTGCCGAGCACTCATAGAAGAAAATGAGCAATCCCGCACATGGGTCATTGATGATTTCAACCGCCGCGGTATGGCCGAATCTGCCGCCGCCATCGCCGATAGCTTCGAGGACAACATGGCCTTTACTGACGAAGACGGCCACGATTTCCGATTTTCTTCCCGTGACGGAGAACTTTCGCGTTATAGCGTGGAACGCCTTGGCAAAGACATCTCCGCAGCAGCCGGAGACGACGACGCCCGCGAGGTCACCGCATTGTCTCCGGCAGAAGTCATTGAAGATCTAGAAGCCCAGGACGCAGACCCCGAAGCCATTGATTCCTACGCTCTCGCGGTAGGCGACAGTGACGTATCCCCCAGCGATCAGCTAGTTAACCAGCTACAGGAAGAGACCAGCGAAGAACTGGAATCTCCGGGTAACGAACTTGCTGACGCAGCCGAACAAGCCGATGAGCAGGTTGCCGAAATGTAGCCATACACCCGCGCACAAGGCGGTAGAAAGACCAGACGGTTCTTTCTACCGCCTTTCTGTTTATCTAGAGCTCAGGGCCTTGCTCTTCTTCAAGCTCGTCAGCGGGTGCTTGTTCGTCGGTGGTGTCGCTGTCGCTGGTAACGCTTTGCTGTTCGCCGCCGAGGCCGAGGCTGGCGAGGAAGTCGAGGCCAGCTTGCGCGCCCTCGTGCAGTTCGTCGGCGTCTTCATCTTCTGCTGTGGTCTCGGGTGCAGGTTGCTCTTCCTCTACGGCGTTCTGAACGGCGGTGTCTTGCTCATCGTGGTGAGTCTCGTCATTGTCTGGTTCGTAGGCGGCAGCAATGGTTTCTGCGACCATGTCGCGGATTGCCTCTTGTGCTGGCTCGTCTACGCCCAGGCGGCGTAGTTCGTAGGTGCGTTGTGCGGCAAGTAGGTTGACCTCATCGGCAATGTAGCCTGCATGGTCGGCAACATCGTTGGGGACTTCCTCTGCGCGCAAGCGCGTGGCGATGTCTGCACGATCGGCCCAGTCCATCTTCTCGCGGCGAATCGAATCGAGTCGTTGTTGAAGATTGTGGGCGTGCTCGCTGTCGTGTTGTGCGGCAGCGTTTAGACGTTTGTCCCATTCTTCTGTGTCGTCGGCGCGGTAGCAGATTTCGTCCCACAGGCCTGCCTCCGGCAGGTTAGCACCGGTGTCTTCAATGGCCTGCTGCGCCAAGCTGCGGCGCTGTTGCGCCTGTTCAAGGCGCTTGTGCGCATGGTCTATGCGCTGTTGGTACGTGCCGTATCCGTCGGCGTCGTGGTCGTAGGCCCGCTCGGCAACCGGGCGGGTGTAGTCCTCTTTAAGCAGGCGTTGGTGCTCAATGGTTGCGCGGGCTGTTTCTTCTTCACGAAGGGCCGCACTGTGGTCTGCCATGGCCTGCTCGTAGGCGCGAATTCGCCCAGCATCAAGTACTACCTGCTGGTAGTCGGCCTGTACCTCGTTGACAGCGGCATTCTTGTCCTCGTGTAGGCGAGTAGTAATACTTGCCTCTTGCCAGGTCAGCGACTCGACCTTCGAGCGGGCAAAGCGTGCGTGCTCTGCCAGCACAGTTTGGTTGAGCTGGTTGAGGTTTCCTTCCTTTCCAGTAAGGCGAGCAGTTTCCGCGCGGTCGTAAGGGTTGTGGGTGCGCAGCCACGTATCGAGTTCTATGTCTGTCTGACCAGATACAGGAGGCAGCTGGTGGCGCTTTCCGGTATCGCGCAGGCGGAGCTGTTCGTCCAGGCGGTAGCGGATAAGACGTGCCGGGTCGTGGGCGTTGTCAATATCGCGGGTAGCAGCGTCCATGACGGTGCGCGGGTCAATGCCCGCGTCAATAAGCCTTGCCCAGCCGTGGCGGATGGGTGCTACACCGTCGTCACTGGCTTCAATCTTTCGGGCAAGGTCGCCGGGGAGCGTATCGATCCAGTCGGGAAGGTAGGAGTCGATGAAGTCGTTGGTGGCTTCGTCTTTGCCCATAAGCCACAGGCCCATCATGCGATCGGGTGAGGTTTGCTCGTCTACGACTTCGGCGATGACCTCGCGTGCGGCCTTCGGGGTGGTATCGCGCGAGATTGCCTTATTAAAGACGTCCCTAGCGCTGGGGGCGTGGTCTATGCCTTGGTAGTGGTAGTGGCCTTCCTCGGCCAGCTCATCCAGCTGGTGTTCGGTCACAGCATAGATGTGGTTGGCGATTTTGCCGCGTGTAAGTGCGACATACAGCCCGGCCCTATCGACGTGGTGGTCAATGACCGCGCGGGTACACTCCACGGTGCTGCCCTGGGCGCGGTGGACGGTAGCAGCGTAGCCTAGCTGCACGTTGTCGTGGACGTAGTCTGCCGGAAGGCACAACTCTTCGCCGGTTGCCGTGTTGCGGGCGGTGATACTACCGTCCTCGGCAATGGCGGTGACAGTAAGTAGCGTGCCGTTGTTGATACGGGTACTCGTTGCGGTCTCATCGTCGTAGAAGGTCTGGTTTTTGCGCGCCAGAATCGTATCGCCAACGCCTGCTTTTTCCCCTCTGGAAAGCTGGGCTTCCATGGTGGTGTCTACAACGCCGTGGGCGATGTAGTGGGCGCGGATTGTGTCGTTGAGTTCTGCCACATCGTGGTTGGTGGCAGCAATAAGAAGGCTGGTTTTACCGCTGGAAATATCAGCCAGGTAGTCTGCTGCGGCGTTGTCCAGCATGTCGCTGCGTGCGCCACCATTGACCCAACCGCGCTTAAAGTAGAAGTCGAAGGTAGAAGAATCACCCTCACGCAAACGCAAGCTGGTGGCAGATTGTTCACTATCTCCGCCGAAGCGTACGACTTCGGAAAGTTGATTATCAGTGCGTTCGGCGGCGTTGACCATAGCGCCGAATAGGCCACCGTTTTCTACTGCGCCGAGCTGTTTATGGTCACCAATAAAGCGCACAACTGCGCCTGCTTCTTCGGCAATCTCTAGCAGCGAGCCGATGTTAGGGGTAGAGGCCATGCCGGCCTCATCAACGATGATCATGTCACCGGCGTTAATGGATACTGGAAGGTCTTTGAGGCTATGGCCGGGCTTTGTCGGGTGGTTACCCCGCCAGGTGTAGGTGAGTTTGTCGATGGTAAAAGCGTCAAAGCCTAAGTCCTCAGACAACACGTCTGCTGCTTGTGCAGACGGTGCCAGGCCAATAACGTTGCCGCCCTCATTGGCCCACACGTTGGCGACAAGGCGCATAGATGCGGTCTTGCCAGTACCTGCCGGGCCCACGCCGGTAGCAGCCAGTGTGCCGCAGGTAAGCAGGTAGCGCGCCATGGATTCCTGCCCGGCGTTAAGACGGAAGCCAGCCTCATTTTCGTGCTCATCAAGAGCCTTATCAATCGCGTGAGAGGGCGCGAATGCAGCCACCGGCTCGTTGAGTGCAGCCAGTGCTTTGTCTTCGGTAGCGAGGATGTCCTGGGTGGTATAAAGCTCACTATCCGCGCGGCTATCCCGGGCTTTACCCGCCGAGTTTTTCAAGGCTTCGGGAAGATCCAGGACGTCAAAATCATTCAAGGAAATGGCCTTATCGCGCACGATAGCCTCCACCACAGTGGCATGGATTAGGTCGCGCTCGGAAAGAGAATCGAAGCGATAGCCTTGGAGTTTTCCACCCGCAGCAGTTGCTACATGCGAGGCGCGAAAGTAGGAACGACGCCTGACAACGGTGTCTAAAACCTCGTCGATAAGACCTGAAAGGTGGTCTTCGGCGTGAAATACTGGGCGCTCATCATGGCCAGAATCTGCTACAAGTTGGGCGATGGCAGCGAGTTCTTCTGCCCCAGTATCACGGGCAGAAACTTCCGCTTTCCAGCCTGCGCGAAGCTCTGAAAGGCTTTCTGGTTCACGCTTTGCATCACGGGTTTCCAAGATAGCTTGCTGCCACAAACGACCCACCTCAACCGAGTTAGGGGTTGCGCCACGTGCGGCAACAAACTCTTCCACCAGTCGCTTGTAGACCGGCTGTGCGCCGCGTCGACGCTTAGAAAACGACTCCATCAACAAGGCGGAAATACCGTCTATCTCCCACGTGGGTTCCTTGTTGACCCCGTGGTCGCAGGCGGTGAATGTGTAGCCCATTTGGTTAGAAAGCAGGGTGTTCAAGATGGAGTCATAGCGGTGCGAAATGGCCTGCGCTTGCTTGTGCAGCGCCTTGGAATCAAGCGATAACCAACGTCCGTCTTCGGCTTGAACCTTGTTGGATACCAGCACGTGCGAGTGCAGATCAGGGTCTCCTGCGCGCGTATCGTAGTGCTTAAACTCGGACGCAATAACACCTTTTGTCTTAACTTGTTCACGCCCTTGCTTGCCAGAGCGAGTGAAAAACACGTTGTCTTCTGCCCACGCTATGGCCTCTTTCACGGCCTGGTGATGAAGCGCCTCAATGCGCCGCGCGGTCTTCTCATCAGACAACGCCCACGCCACCGACACGGACTTAGCAGGCGAAAAGGTCAGGTCAAAACCCGAGACAGATTGCCGAACATTGTCCTTTAACCCGTTAACCCAGTTGACGACTTCCCGGCCCGATTGCGGCTCGACGCCGTGTTCTTCAATGAAGAACTCCCGGCCAATATTCTGCACTAATTCGGCGCGCTCCTGCTTTCCCATCAGCGTGCCTGTTGTCTGCCGGTGGCGGCGCTCAGCGTCACGAAGTGCCACCAAAACCGGCACATCATTAGTGAAGTTAGCGAACGGTCGGCCCAGCTGCACGTCCTTGATTTTCTGGCCCTCGGACATCTTCATATCCGCATCTGGGTGCAGGCCCTCGCCATATAATGCGGCCATTTGCGACTCGGTAACTTCCCCACCCTGCACGACGTTCTCGGTGTTCAAACCGGCAAGACCAGAGCCCAACCAACGCCCCGGAGGGGTGCCTTTAGCGTCGTAATACTTCGACAAACTTGGCGCGTCTGTTGGCCCATCATTGGTAGCCACAGAGCGCAACAGGTACTCATAACCTGTTCCGCTGTTGACTACGCGCAGGGTCATCATGCGCCCTAGTCTAGCAGCCAAAACCCGATTAACACTAAGAGTGCCAATAGTGTGTGTCTGAAAGCGCGCTTGCGCGCGTCGACGCGGCTGTGCGCCGCGTCTTGCCGTGGGCGAGAAAGTTTCGTCTTTCTGTTTGGGCTCTGGTCTTTTCGCGTCAGCGGGTGTTTGTGTCAGGGTTGCGATGGTGTGTGTGCGCTGGCATTGTGGGCTTATGGTTACCGCAAGTAGAAGTTTGAAGAAGCGTCAGGAACTGCGTCAGCATCTCGAAGAGGAACAGCGCAAGCTGCGCGATAGGAAGAAGAAGCTGAACTCGCTACTGTCGCTTATTGACCAGCGCGAGAAACTAGATGAAAAGATTGGCGAAGCCTCGCAAGAGATTATCGACCTAGGTGAGTCCAAGGAGCTCGTGCGCGAGCTCGTCGGTGTCAGCCAGCGGGACTTCAACGACATGCTCGGGGCTGCTAGTGATTCCTCCCCTAGTGCGCAGGATTCGTCTGGAGACGATGAGTCGCAAACTGGTGATGATGAGCGCCTGGACAACGACGAAGCCGCCAGCGCCTCTGAGGGCGCTGGCGGCGAGGGTGACCACGATTCTGATGGTCAGTAGTCGGTAGAGAGAAAGAGAAGTCTTTCGCCGTGGTGCTGGCTAGTACTTCTGCTCGTTGGGGTCGTAGTACTCGCCAGGGTTAGCGGGCGCGTCTTCGTAGGTGTTGGAGTACGGCGAGTCGTTTGTCTCGTTGGTGGTGCGCTCGTAGTGGTCGGCCATGGAGCCAATCATCACACCGAGGAAGGTAAGGAAATACCAGATGATTACCCAAGCGATGATTCCGCCTAATGCTCTGAGGATTCCTGCCACCAGTCCTGCTCGTCGTATCTGGGCGATGAGCATCCAGATAGGTATGGCGATAAGGGCGAGTTGCCACCAGCCGGGAACGTGGTTGGTGGATTCGATAAATGGCAGTGCTTCCATGGGTGCGTCCTTCTTCTCTGTGGTGCGTGCTGCCTATGGTGTCATAAGCGTCGGACGTGTGGGGTGTCATGAAAGACTTTGAGGATATTCCTTTTGCAGAGCTGGCCCACTTGGAGCCGAAGCCGGCCGCTTCGGCTCGGCAGTCTCGTGCTGCGCGCGTTCATGATCCGGAGCTTCCTTTCGACGATAAGACTGTCAAGACTTTCTTTGAGCATGTCGTGAAATCACCGCACGGGTGCTGGCTATGGGTGGGCTCTATTTCCTCTCCTGATGGGTATGGTCGGTTTACATGGCAGCGTGGTAACCGTCAACGCACGGTGGCGGCTCACCGTTTTGCGCTTCTTGCCGCGGGCGAGTCGTTTTCCGCGCGCGAGGTTGCCGAGCACGAGTGCAACGAACCGCTGTGTGTTCGGGTTGGTTGTGGTCATGTGCGTAAGACAACACAGCGGGAGAATCTTCGCTATGCGGTAGAGCTTGGACGTCATACTGGAAATAGGGTTGCTGTTACGGCGTTGAGTTCTCGGGTTGAGCGCTCGCGACGGATTAGGAATGCGCTTCGTGATGGGTGGGACGAGCGTCGCTATCGTGAGGCAATCTTTGGTGTCGATAGTGACCAGCAGACGTTGTTTTAGTGTGCGGTGTTTGTGTCAGGGATTGGGTGGGGTGTCCCCTTTCTCTCAATGAGTGCGCCCCGGCGTGTGGACGGGGCGCTATGTCTACAGTGCGTTGGCTTGGGCTAGTTTCCAGAAGTTGGTGTTGGTGCGGACTCGGAAGCCGCTGCGGTTGAGGTTGATGGTTCCGTCGGTGTTGATGTCGTGGTGCCAGTAGATGAGTCGCTCGGCAATGGCGTTGATGTTGAAGTGGTGTGCCCACTCCCCTAGCGGTGTGATGATTTCGTAGTGGATTGCGTCGTTCAAAGTGGCGTAGGTTGCCATGGTTGTAGTCTCTTTCCGTCTCGTGTGCGTCTCGCTTGTGTGTTGTGCCGGTGTATCCGGCGCTGTGGTCGTCTGTGAGGCGTCCCTTGGGGCTTGGGTGCCCTGTGGCGGGCCCGGTGGGCCTGCGGCCCGGTGTGGGCCGCAGGCGGGGTCTTATATTTCGACGACGGTGGCTAGGACGGTGAGGAAGACTTCGGCGCGCACGATGATGGAGTGCTCTAGGTGGGTGGCGCGGCAGTTTTGCAGTTCGTTCCAGATTTCGGCGGCTTGGTGGTCGTTGATGGTGGTCTCGCCGAGGTAGGCCCGTGCTTCGTGGCGGATGTGCTTTGTGGGCGCGGTGGTGTCGATGTAGGCGTAGTCAGGGACGAAGCCGTGGTTCTTTTTGCTCCACCATTCGAAGGCGTCCATGTGGCGCTGTTGTTGTGGGGTGTAGAAGGTGGTGGTTTGGGTTGCCATGTCTGGCGTTCCTTTCGGTCGATGTCGAGTGTTGCCGCGTGTGTGGTGGAAGATGTCTCTTCCGTGCGGCGTACCTTTAGTTTAACATATGTTTTAACATATGGCAAGACATATGGCCTAGCATATGCTTTAACAGGTATCAGACACATTCGCCTGGTAACACTGTTTATTGCGCAGTCCTCTACTCCCCCACTGGTGTGTGCGCTAGGTGTCATTGCTATACAAAAAGCCCCAACCGTGAGACGGCTAGGGCTTGATGCGTGAGGGTCTAGGTTATCCCACTAGCGTGTAGGCGGCTTGCGGGGTTGTGCGCAGTTCTAGGCGGGCGGCGGTGTCAATGGCTATAAGTGCCAGGATGACGATCAATCCGCTAAGGGCGATTGCGGAGGGGATGAAGATTGCTTTTACCTCTTGGGGAAAGACGGCGACATTTGCCAGGAGTGGAAGCAGGATAGCTACGGCGGCGGCGAGTACGAACAGTGGGCGGTAGGTTTCTTTGATGGTGTGGCTGGTGCCTTCGGGTAGCTGCCGCAGGCGCATTTCCGCGTTGCTGAGGTAGTTAATGATGGGCACGATGAGCATGGTGGCGGCGATGAGGATCAGTAGTCCTAGGGTGGTTGCCATGTCTGGCGTTCCTTTCGGTCGATGTCGAGTGTTGCCGCGTGTGTGGTGGAAGATGTCTCTTCCGTGCGGCGTACCTTTAGCTTAACATATGTTTTAACATATGGCAAGACATATAGTAGGTCATATGCTTTAGCGTATGTTAAAGCATATGACAGGCCCGTTAGTGCAGTTTATAGTCTATGCGCTGCGGTTATGTGCACGCTTGTTTTAGCGCATGATCGGCTAGAAGCGCCCACATCACGACGGTTGATAGAGCGATTACGAAGACGATGAAAGAGAACGGTGTCCCTATCCACCAAAGCATTACGAGGGGAACTGTCCAGAAAAGTGCAGAGGCGACCACCCCTACACCTGCGGCGAGGCGGCGATCGGAGGGGTCGCTAAGGGCTACGGCAATCAGGGCCAGGAAAGCGGCGACAACGAACAGGGCGAGGGCGCATGAGGCCATGTCTAGGTTCCTTTCGATGGGGGTTTGGTGTGCCGCTTTTGATCATATCGGCGGGGTGTGCACACCCCAGGCGGGCTAGATCGTGGTGATGTCTTGGTAGCGTTGCCAGGCTTTTCGTTGGCCTATGCCGTGGTTGATCATGATGTCGAGTAGTTCGGCTTCGGGGGCGTGTTCGGCGGCGTGGCGCAGTTGCTCGGTCATGTGGAGGTATTGGCGGCGGTAGCTGGTGCTGGCTACTTGGCGGGCGTAGTCGGCGAGGTGGAGGTCGACGATTTTGAGGGTGACCAGTTCGGTCATGATGTGGTGTTGGTCATCGGCGAGTCCGTCGCGGTTGCCTTTGGCTTGGAGGGCGTTGAGGACGGTGGAGGCGTCGGTGGGGCGGTTGTGGTTGACGAGTTCTTGTAAGGTGGCGAAGATTCGTGCCAGTAGGGTGTTGGCGAAGTCTGCGGAGTCGAGTTTGTCGACGATGGTGGCGATGGTGTTTTTGTCGCCGCTGGTGAGTATGGCGGAGATGAGGCAGGCTTCGGAGTTGGTGACGGTGATGGTGGTGTTGATGGTGTCGGTGGTGTCCTGGGCCATGGGGTGTTCCTTGTTTTTGGGGTTATGCGGCTTGGCGTAGTTTGTCGGGGCGGAAGCCGGAGAAGCTGTTGCCGGCGTCGTCGACGACGACGGGGGCGTTGGCGTGGCCGAGGGTGGCGAGGTAGTCGGTGTGTTCTTGGGCGGGTTTTTCTTGGTAGTTGAGGCCGAGTTTGTTGGCGGTTTTGATGGTCAGGCGGCAGGGGTGGCATCCGGGCTTGGTGTAGATGGTGAGCATGTCTGCTCCTTTCTAGTCGAGTGTTGCCTTCCGTCGCGGTATGCCCCTAGTTTAACATATGTTTTAACATATGGCAAGACATATGGCGGGCCATATGCTTTAGCATATGTTCGGGCTTTGCGGCTGTCACCTGTAGTTTTACTGGTGCCGGTGGTGCCGTACTGGGGTGTGGGGCGTGCATTTTCTTGCTTTCATCTCCGGCACGTAGTGCCTGCGCCCGCCTGTGGTGGAGGGCAAGAAAGCGTGGAATAAATAGCGAAAAAGCGCCCCGGATTCGGGGCGCGCGGGAGCGGTTTATGCCGCGAAAGTTCTTGACCGTAGCCACAGGCGGGTTAAGCTGCCGAAGGCGGAGATGAAAGCGTATCTACCGTAAACGGGCACTGGTTGCGGTGTGTGGCTGAATGGTTGGTCTTTCACGGTGGTGTTGGGGGTTATTTTCCACGGGAGTTGCGCTCGGGCGCGCGGTGGGGTGGCAAGGCCATGATTGAGGGTCGTGGAAATTCCCGCAGCGAAGCGAGGAAATTGGAGCGAAGGCCACCGTGAGATGGGAGTGGTTTAGTGGCGCTCTTGCGGGGTGTCTTTGTGATTGCGGTAGTAGTTTTCTTTAATGCGGCGTTGTTTTTTACCTTCTTTTACTAGCAGTGGGTAGAGGTCTTTTTCTGGTGCGGTATGCGCCTGGCGGCTAAGGCGTTCGACCATATTGCGGTATTGGCGACGATACGAGTTAGAGGCTACAGCTTCGGCGTAGTCGGTTATCTTCGGCGGTATGTGCTCTAGGTTGGTGAGCATGGTGATAATGCCGTCGATGTTGTCGGTGAGTATGCCGGATTGGTCGCCTTCGGCGTGGAGGGCTGAGCGCACACTGGCGGGGTCGTAGGGTCTGCCGCTTTTGAGTTGTTGGCTGATGGTGGCAAAGATTGCGGCGTAGTCAGTGGAGTAGAAGTCGGCGGGGGTGAGTGCTTGTGTCAGGTTTGCTACTTGGGTGGTGTCGCGGTTCCAGAGCAGGGCGGCGATAAGTAGCGCTTCGGGGTCTTCGCGCGGGTCGTTGTCTGCGCGGTCGGCGATGTGGGGAGTCTCGTGGGACATGGTGGCTCCTTGGCCTCGCGGGTGGTTATCCTTCCCAGCCGGTTTGTTGGGCCCAGGAGGAGATGAGTTGGTCGGCGATGGAGGCTTCATGCTTGCTGCGGATTTTTTGCATGGCTTTGAGGGTGTCTTTGGGGATGTAGACGGTGGTGGTGCGGGTGAGCTCGTCGGTGTTGTAGGTCGCGTCTGCAGGCTGGTAGTCCGCGCCGTGGTCGGTGATAAGTTCCCAGGCTTCTAGAAGTTGGCGATAGATAGGGGTGCTGGTTTCTGCCCAGTTTCTGCGTAGTTCTTTGTAGATGGAGTAGGGCAGGTTGACGGTGGTGCGGTGGGGCTTTTCTTTCTTGGTGGCCTTTGTGGCCTTGGTGGTATTAAGTCCGGTGTCTTTGGTGAGGGTGGGTTTTCCTTGGGCGTCAGTTTGCTTCTTTTTCGGGCGTGCCAGTCCTGGGGTGTCGTTCATGGTTGCTCCTTCTTTGAGGTGTGGTTAGTTGGTGATTTGGGCGATGATTTTGTCAAAGATTGCAGGGTAGCCGTGTAGTTCTTTGGCGCTGTTGCGGGGCCAGTGTCCGAATTGGCGGTCGAAGTAGGCGCGGGATTCTACGCCGGGCCAAATGACTGGGATTCCTTCGTCTTCGAGGACTTTCCGGGCGCGGTCGGCAGTACTTTTACGTTTGTCCCAGATGGTGGGCAGTACGGCGTAGCGTTTACCTTCTGGAATAACGTCGATGATTTTCCAGGTTTGCGCCATATCCGTGTGGGTGCCGGTGGTGGGAATGACGACGAAGTCTGAGTTTTCGATGATGAGTTCAGACATACTGTGATTGCTGGGTGGGCCGTCGATGATGACAAGGTCGTCGCTGTATTTTTTGACCTTGCGGGCAAGGATTCCTCGGTTGACGGCTTCGACTTCGACGTCAACGTGTGGTGCGTTGGGGTCTTCTTCGAAGGCGTCGTTGGCGTATTCGATCCATTCGGAGGCGGTGCCTTGTTCGGCGTCGGCGTCGAGGACGTGGACGGTGTATCCACGGTAGGCGGCGACGGCGGCGAGGTTGATTGCGCTGGTGGTTTTTCCGGTTCCGCCTTTGGCGTTGAGGCAGGAAATTACGGGCATGGCTGCTCCTTTTAGGTGTCGAGTGTTGTGTTCTCAAAGTGTCCTTTGAGCTGTAGGTTTCATATTAGCATATGTTCTGCCATATGTTAAGCCATATGCTTAAACATATGTCTTAATATATGTTTAATTGGGAGATTTGATTTTACGTCTCACGTGGGAGTTTGTTGCTTTTTTCGGCTACGTTTTCTACGATCAATCGTGTCGAGTGTTTAACTGATTCCTTTCGGTTATTCCGACGTCTCGGGGATGCCTGAGACAAGCTCCCGGGGATGCCTGGGAGCTTTTTTATGTCCAAAGCAAGTAATTGCTTGTCCTATTTTTCGCTCCGGTTGCGGGCGCGCTGTAAGGCGGTATGGTTTTGGGTGTCCGCAGCGCACCTCCCCCCGGCGCATAGTCGGACGGAAGGAAAACAAAAAGCCACGACTCCCGCACCCCCGCAGGTGGCTTCTCCCCAGTGCTTCCAACGACGAGAAGCACTAGGGGAGTTTCCTTTTATTGAGCGCCTTCCAGTCGTTCTTTGAGACTGGTGGCTAATTCTAGAAGCTCGTCGGAACTATCTGCGGGCCTCTGTTGAGATAGATTCCGTTGTGCTGCGCGTACGAACTTGGCGAGTGTGCCGAGAGTGTCCGTTTCTTTGTGTGCGGGGGCTTGGTTTACAAGTAATCTGCGAATCGGTTGGGGTAAGCCACGGCTAGTTGGTTGATGGCTTGTTTCCACCCGGTGGCTTTCGCTCCTTCAATATAGCCGTTGCACTCAATATCGCGTTTTGCTTTCCTCGCTCGCTGGGCAGCGCGCTTGTCTTCGATGTTGCAGATCATCAGCCACAGCGTCTTCAGCGCCGCGGTATCGTTTGGAAATTGGCCCCGGTTACGGGTAGCTTTACGCAGTTCGGCGTTGAGCGATTCGATCGAGTTGGTGGTGTAGAGCACCCGGCGTGCCGCCGGTGGGAACTGCAGAAACGGCACGAACCGCTCCCATGCATCACGCCAGACTTTAACCGACTGGGGATATTTCCGGCCAAGTTCACTGGCCTCGAAAGCATCCAGGCTGGCACGCGCGGTGTCCTCGTTAGCGGCTGTGTAGACCTCACGCAGCGCGCGGGAGACGCCTTTGCGGTCCTGGTAGGACACCCACCGGTTCGCAGCCCGAATCAGGTGCACAATACAGGTCTGCACCATAGAATTCGGCCAGGTTGCCTCCACAGCCTCCGGCAGGCCTTTGAGCCCGTCGCAGCACACGATGAACACGTCTTGGACACCGCGGTTGGCCAGATCCGCACACACCGATGCCCAGAATGCGGCACCTTCATTGTCCGCGATCCACAATCCCAGGATGTGCTTGATGCCGTCCATATCGACACCAACCGCCATGTAGCAAGCCTTGTTGACCACGCGGTGGCCGTCACGGATCTTGACGCGTAGCGCGTCGAGGAAGAGCACCGGGTAAAACTCGTCGAGCTGGCGGTTTTGCCAGATCATGACTTCGTCCAAGACCGCATCGGTAATGGTGCTGATCGTATCCGGGCTCATATCCACCCCAAGGGTGGTTGCGAGATGGTGCTGAATATCGCGCACGGTCATCCCACCGGCGTAGAGCGAGATAATCATGTCGTCGAGCTCTGTGAGCCTGCGTGCACCCTTGGGCACCATGCGGGGAGTAAACGTGCCGGCACGATCCCTGGGAACGGTCACTTCAACCGCGCCGTAGCCAGAATTGACGGTCTTGGTGTACGACCCGTTACGGTGATTATTCTCCTGTGTGGTTTCCACCTTCGCTTTGGCCTTGCGGTCGGAATGGCTATAGCCCAAGTGCGCATCCATCTCCGCTTTAAGACCAGCGTTGATCGATGCTTGCAGCAGGCCTTTGACCAGCTCGCTTGCATCATCAGCAGAAGTCGACAGCTCGCTGATCAAGCTGGCGATTTCAGGATTTTCCATCAGCTTCTCGCTGATCTCGTTGATCCTCGCCGGGTCATGGTTTTTCTTCGGTGACACCGTAGTCATTATCGGTGAAACTCCTTCTAGATCAGAGCCTCACACACAAACAACTTGACGCTGATAATGGGAATACAGGATCGGAACCACGTGGAATGACCCACTTCTTGACTGGCCATGATCTCCTCATGTGCCTTCAGCGTGATCTGTCTTCCATGTTAGTTCCGACCCTGTACCGCAATCTGGTGAATCCGCCCATGACCTTATAGGAGCGTGACGTCTCCACCGTGACCACCCCGGCAGGTGTCTAGTGTAGTCGTCCCATCAGCGTCTTGTCTGCCCGGAAACCCCGGATCGCGGGTCACCCGCACGTTTGCTCACAGACAGGACCTGATCCCCAATGTCTACCACTTTCGACTGCCCCACCGGCCCCGTTGCCGGAATCGACACCCACACCGATACCCACACTGTTGCCGTTATTTCGGACACCGGCCGGCACATCGCCACCGACACCTTCCCCGCCACCAACCCTGGCTACGTGGCGATTTCAGAGTTCATGGCAACCTACGGTGTCACCACCGTCGGTGTGGAAGGAACCAGCTCCTATGGAGCAGGCCTGACACGCCACCTTCGCACCCAGAAATACTCAGTCGTAGAAGTCTTACGCCCTACCCGGGCCGTTCGACGCCGGGACGGCAAATCAGACCCCGTTGATGCTGTCGCTGCCGCCCGCCAGGTGCTCACCGGGGAAGCCTTAAGCATCCCGAAAGACACTTCCGGGCCAGTGGAATCCCTCCGTGGGTTGCAGATCACCCGCCGTCAGCTCGTGATGACAGCAGCGAAACTGATGACAACGATCAAATCGTTGCTGGTCACAGCACCCGATGAGATTCGACGCCGCTATAGTGCGATGTCCACATTGGTCATGGTGGAGGCCTTGTCCCGGTGCCGACCATCAGCTGACCTGGCCGACCCCAGAAATGGGGTGCTCCTCGCGTTGAAGACATTAGCCACCACCTATCGTGATTTACAGAAACAGGGTACGCAGCTGGAAAAACACATCAGTATCCTGGTTGAGATGATCAATCCGCATGTGACCTCGATATTTGGGTGTGGTTCCGTGGTGGCTGCTGATCTGATTGTCAGTGTGGGGGATAATCCAGGCCGGATTCACTCCGAGGCAGCATTAGCTCATCTGTGCGGGGCCGCACCGATTCCGGCTAGTTCTGGACGGACTCATCGGCACCGTCTCAACCGGGGTGGTGATCGTCGGGCGAATTCTGCGTTGCATCGGATCGCGTTGGTGCGGATGCATCATGACCAACGCACCAGGGACTACGTAGCCAAACGCACCAAGGAAGGATTGTCGAAAAAGGAGATCTTACGGTGTCTGAAACGCGCCATTGTCAGGGAGGTCTACCGGGTGTTGTGCTTGGGTCAGGCCGTTCTTCCAACGGGCCAGGTAGAGGTTGATGAACTCAAAGCTCGACGGATCGAGAGGCAGTTATCGCAAGCCCAGGTTGCTGAAAAACTCGGGTGTGCCCCGGCGAGAATCAGTGATATCGAAACCGGCAAGCGCCCTTTGCCGGAGTTGAGGTTGGCTTATGAAGAACTTCTCAAATCAGCTTGACACAACATAGGAGCATCACCCTCAGTGTGCCGGCGTCGCGGGCCAGTGGGGAAGTGGCAGGCAACTCCGCTTGTATTACCTGTAGGTGCTTGGCGGCACTGTTGGCGGCGTCGAGTGCGTACTTGTAGTCTCCAGTATCCCCGTGCGCCCCAATAAACAACACACACAGGTGTGTGTCCTGGGCTTCATGCACAATGTCCGTCACGCCACTTCACCCCTCTATCCTTTCCCCAGTTACACGGCCAAATAATTTTGTCCCGTTAGGTTTTGTTGCTTTTAGCTTTCCCCAGCTTGTCGGATGCAGTTTGTTGGTACCGGTGTTCCAGTAACGCGGTACCAACAAACCGCATCCGACACCCCGTTTTGCACTACGGTCATGATTGACTTGTCCCGTATACACACCAACAGCCGATGAGGCGGTTTTCGGGCCCGAACCCCGGAAAGTGGACACGGGGATTTAATCAAGATGCGATAGTAAGTGTAGCTGATCCGGCGGCTTCGAAGGCGTTCGGCGAGCGATAGCCGCACCACGAGTGCAAGCGCTTGGTGTTGTAGTGCGTGCACCACCGGAACACGTCCCGACGACATACGATCTGACTTGGGAAAACGGACTCGTCCTGGAGGACTTCCCGTTTCAGCGTGGCGTTGAACGACTCCGCCAACGAGTTGTCCGCGCTCGTCCCGATTGCTCCCATCGACTGGGTGACACCGAATCGTTCACACAGCTTCCGGTATTGCCCAGAGGTATAGACGCTGCCATGATCGGAGTGAAAAATCGCCCCGTCAAGGTTGCCTCGGACCCCGTGGGCCATCGTGAGAGCTTCTTCGACCAACTCCGTGCGCATGTGGTCGGCGATCGCGAAACCGGTCAACTGCCGCGAATAGCAGTCGATGACGGTGGCCAGGTACATATTCGACCCGTCCGCGATCGGCAGGTACGTGATATCGCCGACGTAGATGGTGTTCGGTTTCTCCGCGGTGAACCGGCGTTTCAGCAGGTCGGGCAACTTCGGAGCCCGTTTCGCAGACACGGTGGTCTTCACCCGGCGTTTTTTGGTGTAGCCGAACAGGCCCATCTGGCGCATCAACCTGGCGGTGCGCTTGTGATTGAAAAGGTCGTCGTTGGCTGGATCGGAATTGATGGCCGCCGTCACGCGTTTCGCCCCGTAACAACCGTTCTCGGCCGTGAACACGGCCTTGATCCTCGCTCCCAGCACCGCGTCGTCAAGGACGCGTCGCCGGCGGGCAGGAGCAGCTGATTTCCATTTGTAATACGAGGACCGGTTGATCTTCAAAACCTCACATAACCGCTTGACCTCGTAGAGGCCTCGGTTGTCATCAACGAACCGGAAGCGGTTCACCAGTTCGTCTCTTCCGCGAAATATTTGGCCGCCTTGCGGAGAATCTCTCGTTCCTCCCGGAGCTTGGCGTTTTCGCGTTCCAGCACGCGGATGCGTTCGGCGTCGGAGAGTCCTTCAGCAGGCGTGCGTGCGCTGTTGGCTGCGGCAATGGGGCTGGCGACTTTTTCACCGTTGGCGTTGGTTTTGGTGCCGGTGCCGAAGGCGTCGAGCCAGGTGCGCAGGGAGTTGCGGTTGACCCCGAGATCGGAGGCGATCGCGTTGAGCGTTGCTCCGGGGGTCGACTCGTACAACGAGACTGCGTCGCGCTTGAACTGCTCAGTGTAGGTCTTGCGTGGCATGGTGGAAAGGTACCTCACTTCCCCAGCGAGATGCTGGTTTCAAGGTGTCCACCATCTGGGGGTCAGGTCCTTCTTTGGGAGAACCCGCCCCCAAGCAATAATAGGAATCAAGGCACATGCCTAGGAACAAAACTCAGGGCACTTCAATCCCGGGATGCTGCCTGGATCAACAACTCCCGGGCATAGCTGGTCGTGTCGCGACGTTCCGCCACCTGCAGGTGATGATGCGCGGTATCCGGATCCCCCGCCTGGGTCTCCATCAGATACAGATGATTATGGACCCGCCCCCGGGTCATCGGCACGTACACGCCGGCCTTATCGACCTGCCCGATCCCGGCGACAACATGGCAGGTATCCACCGTCGCACCCTGGGCACTGTGCCCGGTCGAGGCATACCCGGTGTGCCTTCATGGGTGGAGTGATCTATCTCCGGAGTAAGTCCGCTGCGGAAGGAGCTCCCGCCCTGGCTAGCGCGTCAAGTACATCATCAATGGTCATGGGGGGATTTTTGAACGCCGCCGCGGCATAGGTAATAGCCTGATGGACACGAGTACCGAACAGATCAATCTGATCACATAAAAACTCATCAGCACCCTGGATCTCGATGCCGTATTTATCCATCACGTCTTGAGGAAAATCCCGCGCGTTTTCGGTGACAATCACCTGGGCACCACACCTGATGGCAGCAGCAAGAACATGACGGTCATCAGGATCCGGCAAGGACAATGACTCAATTAAATCTTCATACCCAGTCACCAGACAATCATCCACAGCCCGACACATCAGCTCCCGGGTTCGGCGTAGTTTACTGGGGTCAAGATCTGGCCGGTTGGCCTGGAGGTTGCGAAAAACCTCATCCAGGATGTCCTCGGTCCACCGGGCTTGGTAAATGCCCGTGCCTGCCAGTCGGATCAGGATGTCACGCAACATATTGGGGTACAGCACGTTGGCGTCGTAGATAACGGTAAAGCCACTCACTCGTACAGCCCCATCTCCTCGGTTAGGGCGGTGAGATCATCTGCAGCTGTACGTGCCTCGATATCTCGTTGGTGTTTATAGGCCTGCACGTCGGCCGCATAGATACGTCGATGAGTACCAACCTTATGTCCAGGCAAGATGCCGTCATCCATCAATTTAATGACATGCGGACGAGAAACATTAAGCAGGTTAGCTGCTTGCTGGGTGGTTAGCTCGGCCCGCATGGGGATCACGCTTACCGATCTGCCGGCTACTGAATTGACCAGGATTTCCCGGAGGACGGTGGCGACTTCTCTGGGTAGACGGATGACCTCATCAGACTGCTCCACTACGACCTTGACGTCCTTATTGGTAGATGTATCGCTTAGGACGCGGTTGATTTTCTGCAAAGCCTCACGGGCTGTGGCCGCAGTGCTAGCGATTTCGTTGTCTTGTAGATAGGCCATGCCCCCCATATTACCGAACAAACGAAACAAACGAAACATTCGCTATATAAAGTCCCAAAGGGTACACCCTATTAATAAACCGGAAGACTCCGTATTAAACGCAACTTACTGCGCTTTATTGGGTCAAGATCCGGATTCTCATTCCGAAATTATTGCCCCCACATTGAGTGCTTAATAAGCAACCTCTTAAAAGTGGAACACCATTACTGGACATTAGGGTACAGCGCGACAAACTGGAAACCGCTAGTAAGAAACGTGCAAAAGCTGCGAGGAGTGTCCGGCTGACTATCGCGGGTGTTTATTCAAGCAGAAGCGGAGATAGGTGGGTGGCTGACTATTCAGAGCGAGATGAAAGAGTTTGGAGTCTTGAGGCAGACTATTAATCGCGCGTTAAAGGCAGCGGGGATCTCCCCTAGGGGACGCAGGCGAAAGCCGAATTAAACGTATCAGGACGTTATTCGAGGAGCTTGCTGTAGTGCGGGCGAGCTTTCATCACATGGATTAATAGTTCGTCCCCATCGGAGGCAACAACAACGACGGTTTCCAGCAGTCGAGCATGGGTATCAAAACCGAGGCGGAGTTCCCTCCACTGGCCAGGGTTATCGTCAAGAGGCTCTATCCACAGCGGATAGGAAGCTGCATGGATTCCATCGGCTTCTGCGATACCGTGCTTAGTGGCAGATTTGGCTGCTTTCATGCCGCCGTGAGCGTGCTGATTGCTTGGCGAACAAGCTCAGATCGGGTGAGATTCTTTTTCGTAGCTAGGCGATCTAGAGCGCTAAGTTCATCGACAGTGAGGCGTACAGCAACGACCTGAGCAGGCTCCGCCCCGCGACCGGGGCGTCCGCGTCCGCGCTTTTTCAACACTTCTGGATCGTAGCCTTCTTCTGCTTCGGAAACCCACGTGTCGAGTTGATCTTGAGTGATGTTCACAGGCATGAAAATATCGTATAACGAAAATTGTTTACTGTCGATACATTCCGCATTAGGGCCTGACCCCCGGAAAGTAGACACGTCGGGGGTTAGCTATGCTGCTTGGGTCAGTGTAGCTGATGTGAGTGCTTCGAAGTCATCGGGGGCTAGAAGATTGCACCAGTAGTGCCGTCTGCGGGTGTTGTAGCGCATGCACCATCGGAAGACTTCTTGGCGGCAGACGATGGGATTGTCAAAGAGTTTCCTATCACGCAGGACTTCACGCTTTAAGGTGGCGTTAAATGATTCTGCCAGGGCATTATCGGCACTCGTTCCCACGGCTCCCATGGATTGGCGCCCACCAAGTTGGGCGCAGTGGTCCCTAAATGCCTGTGAGGTGTACACACTGCCATGATCGGAATGGAAAATTGCCCCTTTAAGGCTTCCGCGGACTTTCCTTGCATGAGATAAAGCTTCGATAACCAGCGATACCCGCATGTGATCTGCGAGTGCATGTCCGACAAGTTTGCGCGAGTAGACGTCGACGACCGTGGCCAGGTACATGTTTTTGCCGCCCTTACACGGCAGGTACGTAATGTCGCCAACATAGACGTGGTTTGGCCTGTCAGCTGTGAATCTGCGGCCTACTAAATCTGGCATGACGCGGTGACCAGGTTTACGCCTGGTAGTGACGCATCGGCGGCGCTTGGTAAAGCCTTTCAGCCCCATGGATTTCATGATGCGTGCGACCTTCTTGTGATTGATCGGGCCGAAATCCGTATCACTGTTGAGGCTTGCAGCGATGCGTTTAGCACCATAAAGCCCGTGCTCATCATCGAAGGTGGTCTTGATTTTTGCGCCAATAAGGGCATCGGAACACATCTTTAACCTGCGCTTTTCACGGGTTTGCACCCATTTATAAAACGAGGAACGATTGAGCTTTAACACGTGGCACATCCGCTTGACCGAGTATTCGGTTCGGTGGTCATAGACAAACTGGAAGCGGATCACCAGCGTGTCTCTTCGGCAAAATATTTCGCGGCCTTGCGCAGGATGTCGCGTTCTTCGCGCAGCTTCGAGACTTCTTTTTCCAGCTGGCGGATCCGTTCAGAATCAGTCGTCTCCTGGGCCTTGTCGCGCATGGTCTTCGTGCGGGCACGTTTGCCAGTGCCGTACTGCTTAAGCCAGGAATAAAGTGAGGAGCGATTGATTCCTAGCTCTGCTGCAGCCGTGTGAAGTGAGAGGTCCTCATTGTTTTCGTAGAGGGCCACAGCATCACGTTTGAACTGTTCGGAGTACCTAGGCATGGTGGTAGATTACCTTTCTTCCCAACCCAACCGGGCTGGATATCAGGTGTCTACCTAACAGGGGTCAGGTCCTTAACACCCGGCGGAAGTCAAACTCCCACAGGAGTGACGTAAGGGGCGATCCCGGAGTAGGGGGGTCACACCATAAGCAATATACGGTTCTTCTTCCGTTAGGCAGTTAGGTAACCTCCCACTTAAAGAAGACTGGTAAGTGAGGGTTTCTTATAGGCTTTGGGAGTTCTGGCGATATTTGTTTATCGATGTGCTGTTTCATTTCCGAACCTAAACTTCTATTAATGGGGAATACTGCCAGCTACACGGATGTGTGTGGCCTGACAGTTTCGTTGAATTCGTCGTAGACTGAGCAGGCCTCATACGTCTCATCAATACCTAATTAAGTAGGAGCAAAATGAGTTCTTATAAAGACATCACGACTTTCTCCACTCCCATGCTCGTCAAGTCTCTGGATACGTTGGAGATCTCTGCGGGAGAGGACAACGGCAAGTGGGGCTCCCAATTTCCGCAAGGTGTTGCCATCTTCGTTCCCGACGGCGAGTATTTTACTGTTCGCATTGAGTCTTTTGGAACAATCCCGTCGGACAAGAAGCTGGTGGCAATGAACGCTATTAATGCGACGAATGACAACCTGGCTTTCGGCAAAGTGGTTCCTAATCTCATCGAGGGACGCCGGACGATTGTCTTCCGCAATCACTTCAACTTCACCCAAGGTGTGTCCCAATTCCAGCTGGATACGCTCATCGACGCCAGCTTGCATGTCGGGTTCAACGCGCTGGGAAAGATTGAAGAACTTTTTGAAGGAACGGAGTAAGACCATGGGACTGTTTGGAAAGAAGAAGCCAGCGTTGCGTGAAGCATCCGTCGAATCTATTGGGGAGGCGCTTTCTACTCAGGGGCTTGACTGCTCGCAGTTGTCGACTGGTGGGTTGCTGACTCAGGTCAATGGGGTTCCTATCTACATCGTTGATCAGGACACGAACATTGGTATTGGTGGGATGATCCAGGCGCGTCAGCCTGAAGCAGAGGATCTTAATTGGATTAGCGACTTTAATAATCGTGCGCTGTGGCCGGTTGTCTTCCGTGCGGACCAGCAGACTGCGAGTGTTATCCACGCTGAGCATCGAATCATTAAGTACCTTGAGTACTCCGAAGCACAGTTGCGTGACGAAGCTCTGCTTGGAGCCCAGCTTGTTGCGGAAACCTTGCTGCGCTATAGCGAAGAGCATCCGCAGTAGATCGCTAGCTAATAAAACTTTCGACATGAGCAAACAAGTGCGATGAGTTTTTGAAGACCGGATGCGGCGATTAATCCGTTGCGTAAAGGTCTAGGTTTGGGGCTGCTGCGGAAGTCGCGGGGCGTGACTTCCTAGCCTCGTTTGATTGCCACGTCCTGGTACTCGTTTGCTCGTGCGCGCCCTAGCGTTTTGAGCGCGCTCTATTGCTCATACTGATACGCGAATGCGCCGGCGAATTGCCCGATACAAACGCCCTGCTATCTGCTCACAAGTGTTCACGCCCCTGACCACGACCTATGGTCGCTGGCGTGCCCAGATTCATGGTACAAGGGTTTAGTAATAAGCAATATACGGTTCCTCTGCCGCCAGGCAGTTAGATAGAACCTCACGTGAAGGAAACCTTTCCTTAATTACCGAGCTTTGACACCAGCAGGGGACCTCCGGTAGCCCGTATCGTTACAGGAAATGTTGAAGTACTGGGGATTTTCCTTTATTGAACGCCTTCCAGCCGCTCTTTGAGGCTGGTGGCTAAGCCTAGAAGTTCATCTAGGCTATCTGCGGGTCGCCGTTGGCGACAGATTTCGTTGCGCCGCGCGCACGGACTTAGCGAGTATGCCGGCGTCGCGGGCCAGTGGGGAAGTAGCTGGCAACTCCGCTTGTATTACTTGTAGGTGTCCGGCTGCGCTGTTGGCGGCGTCTAGTGCGTACTCGTAGTCTCCATCTTCGCCGTGGGCTTTGATAAACAAGGTGCACAGGCACTCCTGGGTTTCATGAACAATGTCAGCCACCGCTTCACCCACCTAAGTGCATCGTTGACGTGCAATGTGTACACTGCCCAGACTGAATGTGCAGTGTAAATGTTTAGTTTAGAGTTATATATACCCCTCATATAGGTTATTTTGACCACCTTTCGCGAGACGCGAAAATCGAGTCTGTACATGTGTCTATCTGGCGTTTTAGCGAATTATTTAGTTTTAGAGAAAGTTTCTAAACACATATCTATGGACTGTGTATAACCGTAGCGATACCCTAACTCCGGCTGCCAATTATCTGGTGTTCAGCTGTTCTTAAATGCGGTGGCGGGAAAGGGCTACGGATGAAATTCGCTAAGAAGTTGACTGCAACTATTGCGGTATGTGCAAGTGTTACTTTTGCTGGTGCTGGTGTTTCAAGTGCCAAGGTTTTTCACGGTCATTGGATTGGTGGTCGTATTGAAGAGGCGTATCACCGGCTTGGTGGGTGGAAGACTTTTGGTGACGCTACAACTGATGAACGTGTAGCTAAAAATAATGGTCGGTTCCAGGTGTTCGCTAAGGATGCCTCCATTTACTGGCATGCTGGTGTTGATAATGGAATTGCTCACCAGGTAGGTGGGCGTATTCGCAATAAGTGGGGAGATCTTGGCTGGGAAGGCGCGGCCTTGGGATATCCCATTACCGATGAGTTGAAGACCCCTGATGGTAAGGGGCGGTTTAACCATTTCCAGGGCGGGTCTATCTACTGGTCGCCAGAGACTGATGCTCATCAAGTGTGGGGAGGAATTCGCGATAAATGGGCTCAGCAAGGCTGGGAGACCGGTGAGCTAGGGTACCCAACCACTGATGAGTTGCTTACCCCGGAAAAGACTGGGCGCTACAACCATTTTCAAGGCGGATCTATCTACTGGTCACAAGCTAGCGGGGTCCATAGTATTTCTGGCCCCATTCGGGATTTTTGGGGAAGTCAGGGCTGGGAGCGTAGCTCGTTGAAGTTTCCCACATCGGAAAAATACGCTGCAGGCGGAGGCATAAAGCAGGATTTCCAGGGCGGATCTATTCAGTATTTTAAGCCTACTGGCAAGGCCCTAGAGGCTTATGACAATCAGAATATCTCAAGCTACCGTCAGATTTATCCACTGTTTAACACCACCGACTTCAAGCGGTGGCATGCAGCCGGGGTCTATCGCGAAGTTATCCAAAACATGGATAAATACTTTCCCCTCTCCGGGTGTCCTGACGAAATTACTGAAGGCTCCGTATGCACTTTTACAGGTGTGGGCGGAGCTAAAAGCAAAGTAACCGTAGAGCGTATCTCTGATGAGGGATTTTCACTGGTTACTGCTAGTGATCATCCTGAAGGCGGCGGCAGAACACTAAACATCCGATGGACCTGACCCCCAGATGGTGGACACCTTGAAACCAGCATCTCGCTGGGGAAGTGAGGTACCTTTCCACCATGCCACGCAAGACCTACACTGAGCAGTTCAAGCGCGACGC
Organism: Corynebacterium sp. LaCa78; assembly: GCF_046717505.1. Classification (NCBI taxonomy): domain Bacteria; kingdom Bacillati; phylum Actinomycetota; class Actinomycetes; order Mycobacteriales; family Corynebacteriaceae; genus Corynebacterium; species Corynebacterium sp. LaCa78. Next base: position 31,954 of record NZ_CP177113.1, on the reverse strand, counting down.
AGTCTCGTTGTACGAGTCGACCCCCGGAGCAACGCTCAACGCGATCGCCTCCGATCTCGGGGTCAACCGCAACTCCCTGCGCACCTGGCTCGACGCCTTCGGCACCGGCACCAAAACCAACGCCAACGGTGAAAAAGTCGCCAGCCCCATTGCCGCAGCCAACAGCGCACGCACGCCTGCTGAAGGACTCTCCGACGCCGAACGCATCCGCGTGCTGGAACGCGAAAACGCCAAGCTCCGGGAGGAACGAGAGATTCTCCGCAAGGCGGCCAAATATTTCGCGGAAGAGACGAACTGGTGAACCGCTTCCGGTTCGTTGATGACAACCGAGGCCTCTACGAGGTCAAGCGGTTATGTGAGGTTTTGAAGATCAACCGGTCCTCGTATTACAAATGGAAATCAGCTGCTCCTGCCCGCCGGCGACGCGTCCTTGACGACGCGGTGCTGGGAGCGAGGATCAAGGCCGTGTTCACGGCCGAGAACGGTTGTTACGGGGCGAAACGCGTGACGGCGGCCATCAATTCCGATCCAGCCAACGACGACCTTTTCAATCACAAGCGCACCGCCAGGTTGATGCGCCAGATGGGCCTGTTCGGCTACACCAAAAAACGCCGGGTGAAGACCACCGTGTCTGCGAAACGGGCTCCGAAGTTGCCCGACCTGCTGAAACGCCGGTTCACCGCGGAGAAACCGAACACCATCTACGTCGGCGATATCACGTACCTGCCGATCGCGGACGGGTCGAATATGTACCTGGCCACCGTCATCGACTGCTATTCGCGGCAGTTGACCGGTTTCGCGATCGCCGACCACATGCGCACGGAGTTGGTCGAAGAAGCTCTCACGATGGCCCACGGGGTCCGAGGCAACCTTGACGGGGCGATTTTTCACTCCGATCATGGCAGCGTCTATACCTCTGGGCAATACCGGAAGCTGTGTGAACGATTCGGTGTCACCCAGTCGATGGGAGCAATCGGGACGAGCGCGGACAACTCGTTGGCGGAGTCGTTCAACGCCACGCTGAAACGGGAAGTCCTCCAGGACGAGTCCGTTTTCCCAAGTCAGATCGTATGTCGTCGGGACGTGTTCCGGTGGTGCACGCACTACAACACCAAGCGCTTGCACTCGTGGTGCGGCTATCGCTCGCCGAACGCCTTCGAAGCCGCCGGATCAGCTACACTTACTATCGCATCTTGATTAAATCCCCGTGTCCACTTTCCGGGGTTCGGCCGATTCGATGAAGTAACTTCCCCCAATGCAGATGATGACAATGTTGTCTTCGACAACGACAGCGTAGAAAATTCCTACATCGGCTCTGACAAAACATGGGTTCGTCTCGTAGTCGAATCCTTTGGTCCGACACAGACCTCAAAGGTTCAAGGTCCTTTTAGCTCCGATCACATTGGTTCACAGGTATGGAGCAAGTTTGCCGGAACTGTGCGTTCAACAATTAATTCCTCTTCGACGACGTATATCCCGTTGTCGAAGTAACCACGGTGTTCAACTACGTACCTAAAAGCAAGGAGCCTATTGTGAATTCTTTTATCCAACGCTTATCTATCGGAGTACTTACCTGCATAGCTTCTGCTGGTCTTGCTACCTCTCCCGCAGTAGCAGAAACGCCCGTGAACATCACAGCAGGCGACGGTGGCCTCGTTCAAAAAGACTGTGCTACTGGGGCGGAGTACGTGCGTATTGATTCTTCAGAGCTGGAAAATTCTAAAGCGTGCTTTTTCCTTACAAAGCCCACAGGCTGGGTGACCGTGAACATTACGGGATCGTATGGAGTTGTCAATCGCTTAAAAGTACCGGTTTCAGTGGCCTTTAAATTGCCTGATGGTGATGTGTACTGGCAGCGAGTAGTGGAACCAGGAAAAATCCAAAGCATCGACGTTGGCAATAATCGTTCTACCGTTGTTGAAATGCAGGTCACCCCGGTAGCGACCTCAACCGGTGCTGGCACTGGCGACCTTAGCGTGGATACCGCCAACCCACACGTGATCAGTATGCGTTCTGCTGGCCGATATGCCGGCGGAAAAATACTGCGATTGTCTTGGGCCGGAGTAGAACTATCAAGCATAGATAGAAACTCAGGCTTTAATGATCGCCTCGACGCGTCTTTTAAAGTAGTCCCAGCCCGCGATGGTTCTCAGTGCCTGTCCTTGGAAGCAGCTGCATATCCAGGCGTCTTCTTGACCATGCACTCTAACGGATCAGTAGCTGTTCAAAGCAACCCGAACGCCAAAGGTGCAACGTGGTGTCCTGCAAGTGTGGCAGAAACCCCCACAGGAACTCGCCTTGCTTCGGCACTAAATCAAAATCGTGTTCTCACAGCAAGTGGGACGCAAAAGGTTGCGACCACGACTTCTCGCACGAGTGAATCGGTGTGGTTTATCGACCAGGGCCTTGCCCTACCCGGGAAGTAAACACATAAACATGTAATAAAAGGGCCGCCACTGTGTATGCCTTTTCAGGCTGCTTTCGCCGTAACGCGTAGCGCCCAATTAACCCATACCTTATAGATAAGAAAGTCCGCACATGCGCTACAAGCATCATCACCCTGCGAAGACAGTGACACATTGCGCTCGAAAAATCATGTCCGTTATCACCGCTGCTGCAGTAGGGATTAGCCTTTCGTCAGCGCATGCGCTTGCCCAAGCAGATCAACGCGACCTGGGCGCTGAGATTGCTGATGAACAGCAAGCGAGAAACTATGCCATTGAAATGGTGAGCACCAACTTCCCTGCCTCGCAGGCAGCTGCTGAAGAAGTACTTCGGGGCGGGCAAGAAGAATTATCTGCTTATGCGAAATCAGGCATGGATGAGGCCCGCACTCAAGACCTTCGCCAAATAGTGGTGACAATCTCTTCACTATCTGAAGAAAACGTTCAAAACGCAGCCAAACAGGCACTCGATGCAGGTGATATCGACAGTCTCAGCAACTTTATCGATACTGGGTGGCAAACAGCCCAAACCGAAGACGATCGTGCCACCGCGTGGAAAGCTACCCAAGCACCAGAAGGAAGTGTCCTTAAATCAGCAGCCGAAAAGGCACTATCTACAGACACTGAAGAAGCCCTAAGCGAGTTTGCAGCAACAGGTGCAGATAAAGCTCGCTGGGATGATAAACGACGCGAAGTCTACGAACTTTCCCGATCCCCACTCCCATCAGTCGCTGCAGGCGCTTCAGAAGCACTGATGACAGATACAGATACAGCAATTGAGTCGTATCTTCGCTATGGGCAGTTTGTTGATGCAGCACAAGACTCAGAGAAGATGAGTATTACCGAACTGGTCGATACCGCTATCGAAGAGTCCGATAAAGCCCAGCGTGCCGCAAGCTTCGCTGCAACAAACGCTGACCAAGCCAGACGGGCAACAGAGGCATCTCGACAGGCTACTCAAAAAGCAAAAGATGAGGCACTAGCCGCCGATGCAGCACAAGTAAGGGCAGGCAATGCCGCAGCGTCGGCAGGAAAGCTTGCTAACCAGTCTGCCCAAGTAGCCGATAACGCAGTGGCTGCAGCAGCAGAAGCACGACAAGCCTTAGCCCAAACTGCCGATGCTCTAGCTCGTGCAGCCTCTGCTGCTTCTCGGGCACGGATTGCAGCCCAAGAAGCAGCATCCCGTGCTTCTGCGGCAGGCTATGACGCCTCCATGGCATCTCAAGCGCGCCAAGCAGCCGAACAAGCTCGTGATGCTGCACGGGCTGCTGACAAAGCCGCGCAATCTTTTGTCCACGCAGACGCCGCCGCCGGCTTTGCCCGCACCGCCAGCGGCGCCGCAGCCAGCGCTGCAAACAATGCAGATGCGGCAGCAGCCGCCGCATCCGAAGCAGCAGCCGCCGCAGGAGCCGGTGACCAAGCCGCAGCAGAAGCACGAGCAGGTGCCGCACGAGCACGCGCAGCAGCCTCTCGCGCACGCGCAGCCTCTAACGAAGTCGACGGAATCGTCAACCAGATTACCGAACTAGTACAAAAAGCCCGTACAGCAGCTCGACAAGCCGCCGACCACGCAAATAAAAGCGCCCAAGCCGCAGAAGACGCAGCACGAGAAGCCGGCAATGCCTCTGCCGCCGCACAACGAGCCGGTGCTAATGCCCAATCAGCCCAAGAAGCAGCCTTAAAATCTATCGAGGCCATCAACCTCGCCAATGACATCGCCAAACTTTCTCAAGAAGCTGCCACCCAGCGCCAAGAACAAGAAGCCCAATACCTTAAAGACCAAGCAGTATATGCACGTGAACTCGAAGATGCACAAGATAAGGTAGTCCGCGATAACAAGGAAGAAAAACAACGCCTGCAAGCAGATCTGACAGAACTTGCCTCTCTAGCGCAAGTTCCTGAGGAGAGTATCGACACTGCAAAAGTCCAGCAACTTACAGTCTCTGCTTTACAAGTAGGCGATTCCATGGTCCAGGGCGGCGCTCAAGTCGCACTCCAAACCGGATCTCACGAAGATCTTCTGGCCTTCGTGAAGTCTTTCGACTCCCTCAAATACCAAGACAATGTCACCAAGGCCCAATTCTTGTGGCAGGCAGATCCCAACCCAGAAATCCGCAAAGCTGCCGACGAGCATATCGAAGACCCTCCAGCAGAGTTAGACACGTTCCTTAACGAGACTGTTCACACTATGAAAGTCCCGGAACTAACTCGACAAGCTTGGCAGCTTCGCGACGCCGGCGGCAATACCGTTAAGGAAAAAGCTGACGCAGCCATTTCTTCTGGAACCTACGATGACCTTGCCGATTTTGTCGTTGAAGGCGGCTTTGAAAAAGCTCGATATGAAGACCAACAACGCCAAGCCTACGAACTCGCAAGAACAGGCGGACCCGAACTTAAAGCTTCTGCAGAAGCAGCCGTGCTCGGCGACCGAGCCATGCTCAACGAATTTGTCTCTGTTGAAGCTTTTCGAAAGTCTGGCGATGATGCCGAGCGCACAGTTTACAACGACAGTATCGACGCTCTACTTCAACAGGGTTTTTCCGCAGCACAAAAAGCATCCGAAAGCGCAGCTAAAGCCCAGCAGTCCTACTACGCCGCCTATGGCGATTCTGTAAAAGCAAGAGACTACGCCAATCAAGCTTCGCAGTGGGCAGGAAAGGCAGCTCAATCTGCCCGAATCGCACAAGACCATGTGCGCAACGCAGAAAACTCCCTACGCTTTGCTCTAGCCCAGAAAGAGCGAGCTCATGCTGCCGCCAACCAAGCGGAAGCCGATGCACGACAAGCTGGCGCTAATGCCGATGCAGCTACCAGCTATGCTTTACAAGCACACCAATCAGCAAGTGATGCCGCAAGTTCTGCTGCAACCGCACGCCAATCAGCCAATCAAGCCGGCTACGACGCTCAGCGTGCAGGCCAAGCAGCTCAAGAAGCCTACGACTCAGCAATTCAAAAGCAGCTCGCAGAAGAAGCAGAGCTACAAGAAGCCTCCATGGCTGGAGCAGGTGACAACGCACCGACAAGCGTTCTCGATGCCATTAAAGAAACTATCGGCAAAGAAGCACTAAACATCCTGCTTGACTTTATAGGCGTTACCGACGTAATCAATTGCTTCAAGGGAGAAATCTCAGGCTGCCTCTGGACCGCATTAAGCTTCATTCCAGGCGGGGCCATTGTTAAGTTCGGCAAAGGGTTAAAGGCAGCATCGGCTATCCGGAAACTCTTAGCCAAGCTCCCAGATGTCAAAAAACTCCTAAGCGTACGCAAGCAACAAAAAGCAGACCGCCTTATCGCTGGTCTGAGTAAACCAGGAAAATGCGGGATCGCACTAGCAGCATCTCGCCAACAACCGACGTATTCCTTCGCCATACACAGGCCAACACACAACAAGACTAAAGCACATATTCAGCCTGCTATCTCGCGGTGTGGTAAATACCCCAAGACATTCAAGGCATACCAACTTAATATCCACACGCTCACCCCCGATGAGCTAAATGTGTTCATGAAATGGGATAGAAAGACGCCACTGAGCAAAGTCGACCTTAGGGTCTTTACAGATTTCGGGTATAAGACTCCACCTAGCAAGGTGAAACAAGCAATTGGCACACTACAGACAAAGATTGAGCACTCGGCTATCGAGGTACCAGTATCTCAGTCGCATATCCTCAACAGCATTGGATTGCGCAAGGCACCCGCTCCTTTGGATATTAAAAAGCGCACAGTTGGCCTAACGCCAGCACAAAATCAGTTTGCCCAAACTCAAGCGATCTTGGCAAAGGAAAGAGACGGCTTAATAGCACGTATTAACCAACGTGATGCCGACTACTTCCTTGATCCAGAAACAGGGCAAAAGACGCTAAAGACAACAAGCCGTGGACGCCCGGATCTTAATATTCCCTACGAGGATGGTGTGTCAATTAAAACTGAGTTCGACCGCCCACCTGCATCCAGGGCGCCGCATCATGCACAGCAGCAGTTGGATGCGAATCCGGATGCGGTTATTTGGTTGCTTACACTAGACAAGCTTGAAGAGTCCTCTGAACTTTGGAAAGTCATCAAAGCCAATCGAGACGGAGTAGACAACTATGTCGCTTCGCTCAGGGAAGGGATCTAAAGATGAGAGTGTACCTGCGGCGAGATATTGACTATCTGCTAGCCCCGTATTCTTATGATCAGTTATTTTTGAAGCTACCTTATGATTATGCGGTTGAGGCTGCCGCACGGTCACGTGTTTTCCACACGCCTTTAGAAACAGCTAATAGTTACTGGTCGCAGCAGTATGTGGACATTGATACTACCGTCGATGATCTTCCTCATGCGCTGCGTCTTGGGGTGCACGATCCGAAGTTTCCTCGTCGTTGGGCAGCAATTTTGGAAACCACGAATCCTGATTGGGTGTGGTTTATCTGCGATGATACGAGCAACAATCACGACTTTTTCGCAACCGTTAGGTATAACGGTTCTATTCCTTTTGTTCCCGGTATGACGGAGCTACGTATCGTGGATGAGCCAGATGAACGCAAAATCGTCAAAGGGTGGAATTACCGCTCAGGCAACAAGTGCCTCATCATCGGCACCTACGATATGGATGCCGCTATCGGCAAACGCGCCCCTGCCGCTGAAATCCGAGGATACGACACTTTTATTGTAGGTATTGGGGAAGGAGAAACCCGGTTCCAGGCTTTTACCGACTGGCCTGACGGCGAAGACTTCGCCTTTCCCGGACTAGAACGACTCAAAACCAAAAAAGGTCCACTACGCAAGCGGTTTACTACCGATGATCTCTTCGAGTGTGCACAGCTTTTTGGGCTCGATCCCTTCAACAGACAGTTCCTCACTGGGCGTGCAACACTTATCAATAGTGGATACCCTTTGCCTAAAAAGTACGGGCCATGCGCTTTATTTGAACGTCGTGAACACACCTGGGACCGCAAACACGAAGGGAACTAAAGACAATGACGAAGTATTTCTACACCCATTCCATAGCACCGGTATCCCATGCTGTGGCGCTTCTTCGGTTTCCACTATCTACCGTGGTTGAAGAATTTCAGCAGTGGGCATCAGGAATAGAAAGTCGGTATACAAAGCCTTATTTTTATCTTCAAAGCCAGACAATCGAATGTATGGTTCATACGAACAAGGTATCTGCTGGCAGGAACCAGCTTGCAGAGCTACTTAAACCGCAAAACCACATTACACAGTTTGTATTCGTCCCCACCGAGTCAGAATGGACTGCAGTGTTTAGCCCCTGCTGCTTTACCAAAGAGCCAAAGATGCCGTGGATTTCTGAATTTGCCTACCTTTTGGCGCGCAAGAAAGAAATTGAGTCACAAGTTCCTTACTTCATCGAAATTATGCATACGCCGTGGGTAGATACCGACGATGTAGCCTTTTTCCATCGCGCAAGCTATGGAGAAATAGAGTTTATGATGTGCGCGCTTCCCTCCGAATTACCCGATGACCCTTTAGGCCGATTTGATTGCTGCTTCTACAGATCTTTTAGCAGCCATAAACAGTTAAAAGCTGATGGTACGCTGCACCGTTCCATGTCGTACCTCGAGGATCAAAGTGAATCTTTCAAGGATTACGGTTTTGATTTTGACTCCCTGCCCAAGGTCACTGAGTTTCCGCAAGAAACGTTTACACAAGAACACGCGCAGATTATGTGGTCTCAGTTTGGGGAGAAACAGATAGAAGCCATCCTCGCACCACTAGGTGTGTCACCATATGATGACGCTTTCTATGGGACGGACGGCTATTTGGCACGTCTAACACCAGCATGCGTTGTCGACCCACACACTAATGAGTTAACAGCAGCTCCCGACTTCGATCCCCCTGCGCGTATCCCGCTAGAAAAATACCAGTTTTTCCAAGGGCTCCACGACGGCCCTCTCCGTTCCTGGTCGTCAACACCTATTGCAGAATAGTAGTCAGACGAAACACAACCTGAGGCATCTCAAAACGGCGCTCCAGACTCCAAACACGCGGAAGCATCGCTGTAACAAGCCCCGAACTTCTTACCGAGCCGAAGGCACAAACGGCTACACCACTACACGGGACTTGACCTCTGTATCGGAAACAGTCGAGCGGCAGACAATCTAGCGATGAAGCCAAACTACGCCACACTTGTGGCCTAGACTGCAAAGAATAGAGCCCTCGTCTAAGTTGAATCTTCTAAAAGGCAGGGTCGAGAAGATAAACATCTTGCGTCAAGGAGTTGTAGAAAATGAAGTTTACTTTTGATGTTCCTGAACCGTTGCAGCTATCTGCACCTGTTTCATATTACGAAAATCTTCTGTCTGATTACCGATACCTAGATATTTCTTATCTCGGGATAGGCAGCACGGGCCAAATTTTTGGCAAATGTGAGATCGGGGGAATCGACTACGACATTAAGGGCTTTGAAAACGACGGATTGATTACCTCAATAGAAATCTTAAACGCGCGGGAGACAGATAGCTTCCTTGATATCCCACTGTCATTGTCGAGCCGAAAGTTTGTCAAAGCCCTAAAAGATGTGGGGATCGAATTTGAACATAATCGTGACGGCATAACCATTCCCCACGAAAATGGAACCATTGCTTTGTCGTACCAATTCGGCAAAGTCGTGGCTATTTGCTGGGAATAGCCAGCCAATTTCAATCACACGAGTGCGCAGTCTGACTTACGCGACAGCCTAACCGAAGACCTTGGCGTACTAAACAACCGACGAAAAAGGAAGTGCATCGAGAAAATGAAAATTGAAGGTACCTGTCCCTTGCCCGTAAAACCCGGTATGACGGTGAACCAGGCTACTAAAGCATGCTACGACTCTGAGCTGACTGCCGATACGTATGAAGAGCAGTTTGAAGGCTGGGTTGATATCGAAACACTAGAACCCGGTGATCCTGGCCGCAAGATTGTGTGCTGTGTGGAGGACGGTAAGTGCGTCACCGTTGAAATGAAGTACATAGAGTTGTCAATCACAGATACCTTCTATGGCGTTGACCTTAATCGTCGCCCCGCCGAGACCGCACAGGAGAGCACTGAACGAGTCGCACAAGAGCTACAACGCCAAGGCATCCGCACCGAGATAAATGATTTCCTCATCTTATTGCCTGACCACTTAGTCGCAGTCGAAGTCGACGAAGGCGTTGCGTGGTTCGACCCTGACTATTGGAGTCTTGAGGATTTTCTTGAAACGTCGTTCCTTGCCTAGTGAAAAGCAATTCTTAGACGTTAGCGAACGCGCCGGCAGCAGCATGCTTTAACGGAAAACAATTAGGACAAGCCCCAACTTTGGCGAAAGTTCTAGTTTCCCGCTTTGTACTGCGGGATATGGCTAAGGTCGTTGCGCTCGTATTGCGAGCAAGGATCTGAACCTTGTTAGGTAGCCCCCGAACATCTAGCCCTGTAGGGCTGGAAGGAAATATAAGCTACACCGCCTGGGACAGCCACTGGAACATCGACAAGCTCTACGCTCTCGATGAGCTGTGCTTTTGGCTCAAAGAAACCGGCTTGATACAACCCGAGTCTTAGAAGGGAACCCGCAGAAAATCCCCGTTGGTCTAGGTCGAAACTGCGCGCTGTTTGAGTCCGTAAGAACCCTCGGGGCTTCGACAAGATTTGATACAAGAATAGTATTTGGAGACTGTTCTTAAGAAAGCCTTTTCATTGTGGTTTACGCCGAATGACGTCCGGTATTCGGGCGGGGCCAGTAATCCATACTTCTGCCCCTGGCCACAGAGCATTGACAGTGCGACTAGCAATTCTGTGCCAGTGGCGTAGCGTAGCGACATCTAGTAGCGGTTCGAGATGCGAAGCGCGGTTTCTCGCGTGCAGCAAGGTTGAGCACCAGGAGTAGGCGGTGCCCGCTGAAGTATTAAAACCTTTACCTGTACCGCAGATGTTTGTTTTCAAATTTATTGCCTCGTTCCAGATGTCAATTTGCGGAGCGGTGGAGCGCCCGCCCAGACTGATGGGTTTGGGAATGAGATGTGGCCATGTCCCGAATGTTAGAGATGCCACTAGGTCATCATGGGTGGGGGATGGGTTCGTACGGTTCCCTTGAGGGTCTTTCATGACTCCCTGCGCTTTGGCTTCCCACCATTTTCCGTATAAATCCCCTGGTCGACGGTGGGGAGAATTTAACCAATTTGGGGGCGGAGTGGGTCGAACAATGTGAGAAAGCGGCACTTGAGGTCTGGTGATCCACTCATAGGTTCCACCTTTGATAATGTTCCATTTTCTCAGCTGTTGATCAATAGTGTCGCGAAGGGCAACCTCAACGACAGCTAGAGTGCTAGTCACCGCGGCAGCTACATCGATGTTCCATTGATACAGGGCAAGAGCTTTCTCCGGATCTTGGTTTGCTGCGGCGAGATAGGTCTGGAATCTCGGGGTAGGGATGTTATTGATGAGTTGTTGGCGGTTTGAGGCTCTCATGCTGGCTTTCTATCTAACTTTCGCGGTTTCCAGGTTTGCGTCATTGCGGAGGGGGAGGTAAAGTATTTCTCACTGAGCAGGAATCACCTGCAAATTAAAAGAAATTCTGGTCCTGAGCTTATAGCTCAGGGCCGCTTTTCGTTTTTATTGGCAACCGTTGGTCTAGTCTGCAGTATTATGCATTATGTCTTACGTCCGTCGTGAACAGCTTTTTATTTTTTACTTAAGCTGAGTTTCCGGGGCGGCTAACAGCACACGACTAATTTCCTTCGCATTAAGGTTAGAACGGGCGCCTCGACTCGCGGCCTTGCGCCATGCCGGCTTAAATTCTGCAAGCATGGCGCGATAGGTCGGCAACATCTCACTGTGGGAGTTGCCACCTTGAGTTTGAAGGAACTCTTTCTGTTCCTCCCAGCGGCAAGTTTCGACAAGATAGTCCACGTAGCCAGCGAGCTTGGATTCAAGATCGATTTGGTAATCAAACCCTCGGAAAGAGCCGTAGTATTCAGCGTCGACAACACCGGTCTGTTCCCAACCGTGTCTACCAAGGTCTTGGATGCTGTATTTAATCACCCGAAACATGTCAAGGATGTCCCACACAAGCTTGCATTCCTCATAGGTTAATCCGTCATTGGCGCCGGAAAATATACGGGGATATTCTCCTGCATACCCATATTCAAGGGCTTTCATCGTGTCCTGGATGGATTCTGCGTCATATAGCTCGTCAGGTAGGTCACCGTGAGCGGCGAGTAAAAGTTGACATCCCAGGGACAAGGTCTTGCGTTCAACGACGCTTAAGGAAAAATTCTGCTGGGATTGCCTTTGGAATTCTTCTTTGTTGATCTGCCCGATTTGCGTCTCGAGGATTTGGCGAAGGTAATCGCTCTGGGATTGGCCGTTTCCTTCGGCCTCCTTGGCAATAAGGGCCTTGAGTTCGTCGGGAATGCGGATGGTTATGGATTTCATAGTTTCTCTCAATTCATCATGTATTCATGTCTTACAAATCAACATACGCGCTTACGTGACCAAAGGCAATTGTGTTCAACTTAGGCACACCCTATTGTTACGTCGGTATGTGGCAGGATGTTTGCTGTAAAATAGGGCTATTCCCAGCATTGTTTTACACGTGTATAGCGGGGTCTAGGCCGTATCTTTACAGAAAGTGGTGAGTGTGGTGTTATCGTCGGATGGTTTCCATATTGAAAGTCATATTGACTCTGTGCCCGCGTTGGCGCGGGTGAAAGATCTGCATGGTGGGTTGTCGTCGGGGCAGCAGGCGTTGGGCAGGATTGTGCAGTCTTTGCTTGCTGACGCTGATGGTCTCGACGGTGTTCAGCTTTATGCCCTCTCGGATGCAATCGAGTCGTATCGTGATGCGGTCATTGCCCAGGAGAATGCTGCCTTTAACCCTTCGCGGGGCGAAGACTAATGGCTAAGGACTCCGGTTCGCGTGGGCAGCGGGTGGGGTATATCCGTGTTTCGACGGTGGAGCAGAATAATCAGCGCCAGAAAGAACTACTCAATGCTTCCGGCAGGATTGACCGGTTTTTTGAGGATAAGATTTCCGGGCGCACTAAGACCGAGCGCCCTGGGCTTGTCGAGTGTATGGCGTATGTGCGCGATGGTGACGAACTCGTCGTGTCGTCGATTGATCGCCTCGCCCGGTCTTTGACGGATCTTCGCGGGATTGTTGATGAACTTACCGGCAAGGGTGTGACTGTTACTTTCCTGCATGAGAATCTCGCGTTTGCGAAAGACACCGCAGATCCACGCGCGGATTTAATGCTGGGTATTTTGGGTTCGTTTGCGGAGTTTGAGCGGGCTATTATTCGTGAGCGCCAGGCGGAGGGGATTGCGTTGGCGAAAAAGGCCGGCAAGTACAAAGGCCGCAAGCCTGCTCTTAGCCCGCAGCAGGTAGCGGAGATTAAGCGGCGCACGCTGGCAGGGGAATCGAAAGCAGCCTTGGCGCGGGAATTCGGGGTCACTCGTCCTACGGTGTATCGGGCGCTAAAAAACGCCTAAAGCGGCGCAGCTGTGAGGGTAAATCAGCGTGCCCGTCAGTCCTGTCGCATGTCTTGTCATATGGCGGGACATATGTGTAGGCATATGTTATAGCGTATGTGTCGCCATATGCTAAAGCATATGTCCAGTGATATATAGACCTACCTGCGCATTTATAGTTTAACCAAGAACTACAGAGTTCCTCTACAGACGGAAGAGAGCAGTAGGATCACTTCCCTTGCGCTCCAACGGATATGCAATGTCGAAATCTAGGCCACCATGGGAATTTAGCACTCCCCACCTTCTGCTCCTTCATGGAGACCACCGCACACCTTCCAGCCCGGCACAGCTGCTAACGTTATTTCTGGTTCACAATCATGCCCCACCACAGGTGGTGGGGTGTGGGCGTGACTTCCTCGTCGGTGCGCGGTAAGGCCCGCGCGTGACGTGGGCTGTCCTGCGCGCCCTTTTTCAGGCGGGGGACAACCCTACGACGCAAGGGGAGGTAGACAATGGGTAAGCACTCATTGAATACACCCGGTCATAAAGAAAAAGACCCTGACGCCACTTCCGGGGAGAAGCTGGAGTTGGCAATCAAGGTCGTAGCTCTTATGACCGCTTTAGTGGAGCTCATTGCAGTGACGCTTCACATGGGTCTTTAAGGCCCGAGGGTCTCAACCGAGTAACAGTCGGTTGGGGCCCTTTTTATTGTGCAGCGATGATTCAGGGACGAACCATGCTGTCATGTCTTAGGCTAATGTGCGCGCGGAGGTTTCGCAATACTCCCACTAAGCTCACGACCGCCCGGCAGCGCCATGAGCTGTTGTTTGCCAACTACGCAACTTTGACTAAATAGGCATATATATTCGACTTAAAACTGAGTGGTTTCCACTTGCTTTTTTATAATAAAAGTGTTATAATAAAAGGGCTTCACGGGCTGAGCTAAGCAGTGATCTAGGGTTCAAATCCCTGGGTACCTTAGCAATCACAGTGTTGTTTCTGATTGCTCTTTGGATTAGTGAAACTGTAGGTCAAATCTTTTTGGAAATGTCCGCTGTCCACACGAATCAAGAAAAGGAGCAAAATATGGGTAATAACAAGCGAAGCCGCTTCATTGTGGCAATTGAAAATATAGGTACTGGAACAATCGGTGGCTCACTGCTCTTGCTGAGCTCGTGAAGAAAACAAGCGAGGAACCCTAGAGTTTTTAATTGGCTCTAGGGTTTCTTTTGCTGCCGCGAAAGTCACGTACGGTTCCCCTGCCGCTAGGCAGTTAGGTAAACCCCTGTGGATAACCTGGGGTTGTGTGGTAAGTCAGCGTGCCCGTCAGCCCTATCATATGTCTTAACATATGGCACGACGTATGCTTTCACATATGTCCGCCAGAACGTGGGTTTACCTGCTGATTCTTTCGGATAGACAGGCCCCGAAAAGGAGAGCCCACAGGGCGAGCAGTCCAAGCGACACAATAAGTGCGGTAAAAATTAGCGGCAGCTCCGCGAGGGCGAAAAGGGTATAGGCACCCAGGATCATTGCCACGCTGGTTCCGCCTCCAATCGCAGCGACTCGCATACGGTCTTGTGACTGTTCGCGGCGGATGGTCTGGACGGCTAGGACGGCGGCACACACCAGTGCAGCCAGGACAATGGTTATGTACATTCCTCTTCTCCTTTCTGGGGTTGGTGCTTATCTTATCGGGAGGGTGTGCACGGCCTGTGTGCTGAATTTTTCTGAGAATGAGAGTGTGTATGCCGTAGGCGATATACAACCTTCCCGGGCAGGAAAGTGACTTAACGCGCCCGCGCAACAGGGTGGGTAGCTGTGGGCTTATATGCTTAGTGGTTATGGCCCCTACGACTGTTTTTGACCGCGCTACCATTCGCCACAACCTCACCGAATTCAAACTCCGGTGGCTTGCCCACATTGAACAGTGGAAGGCGGAAAACCGACCCGCAACCGAGTCGAGTCACGACCAACAGTTCTGGGGAGACCTGCTCGACTGCTTCGGTGTTAACGCCCGCGACCTGTACCTGTACCAACGCAGTGCAAAACGCGCCTCGACCGGGCGCACCGGCAAGATTGACATGTTCATGCCCGGCAAAGTCATTGGCGAGGCCAAGTCCCTCGGCGTCCCACTCGACGACGCCCACGCCCAGGCCCTCGATTACCTGTTGGGCGGTACTATCGCGAACTCGCACATGCCGGCCTATGTTATCTGCTCCAACTTCGAGACCCTGCGGGTTACCCGTCTTAACCGCAACTATGTAGGCGATAGCGCCGACTGGGATATTACGTTCCCCTTAGAGGAGATTGACGAGCACGTCGAACAACTCGCTTTCCTCGCCGACTACGAAACCTCCGCTTACCGGGAGGAAGAAAAGGCTTCGCTGGAAGCCTCCCGCCTGATGGTGGAGCTCTTCCGCGCCATGAACGGCGACGACGTAGACGAGGCAGTGGGCGATGACGCTCCCACCACGCCGGAGGAAGAAGACGAGCGCGTCATGCGCACCTCTATCTACCTCACCCGAATCCTCTTCCTTCTCTTCGGCGACGACGCGGGACTCTGGGATACTCCGCATTTGTTTGCGGACTTTGTGCGCAATGAAACCACTCCAGAATCACTAGGCCCGCAGCTCAATGAGCTATTTAGCGTGCTCAATACCGCCCCGGAGAAGCGGCCTAAGCGTTTGCCATCGACGTTGGCGAAGTTCCCTTATGTCAATGGTGCGTTGTTTGCCGAGCCGTTGTCCTCGGAGTACTTCGACTACCAGATGCGCGAAGCATTGCTTGCTGCCTGTGACTTCGATTGGTCTACTATCGATGTCTCCGTCTTTGGTTCTTTGTTCCAGTTGGTTAAGTCGAAGGAAGCTCGCCGCAGCGACGGCGAACACTACACACCGAAGAAAAACATCATGAAGACCATTGGCCCGCTCTTCCTCGACGAGCTTCGAGCGGAGGCAGACAAGTTGGTGTCTTCTCCGTCGACGTCGGTGGCCGCGTTGGAGCGCTTCCGCGACTCCCTTTCCGAGCTAGTCTTCTGCGACCCTGCCTGCGGCTCCGGCAACTTCCTGCTGCTGGTTTACCGCGAATTGCGGCGGATTGAAACGGACGTGATTGTCGCAATCCGCCAGCGCCGCGGTGAAACAGGCATGTCGTTGAATATTGAGTGGGAACAGAAGCTATCTATCGGTCAGTTCTACGGCTTTGAGCTGAACTGGTGGCCTGCAAAGATTGCCGAGACCGCCATGTTCCTAGTCGACCACCAGGCAAATAAAGAACTTGCGAACGCTGTAGGCAGGCCTCCTGAGCGGTTGCCGATTAAGATTACCGCTCACATTGTCCACGGAAACGCCCTGCAGCTTGATTGGGCAGACATGCTCCCGGATTCTGCTACCAAGACCTATATCTTCGGCAACCCGCCATTTATTGGCCAGTACACAAAGACCGCAGAGCAGACGGCGGATATGAAGCAAGTCTGGGGCAAAGACTACGACGGCTACTTGGACTACGTCACTGGCTGGCATGCAAAGGCAAAAGACCTCCTGGCCGACCGCCCTGGCGAGTTTGCTTACGTAACCACTAACTCGATTACCCAAGGCCAACCCGTTCCGGCGTTGTTCGGCCCTTTATTTCGAGAAGGGTGGCGAATCAAGTTCGCCCACCGCACCTTTAAATGGGACTCTGAAGCGCCTGGCAAGGCTGCTGTTCACTGCGTCGTTGTTGGCTTCACCCGCGATAGAGAGGCTAAGTCTCGCTTGTGGGATTACCCAGACGTTAAAGGAGAACCCGTTGAGCAATCAGTGGGACACGGGATTAATGCTTACTTGATAGACGGGCCAAACGTACTCGTTGCCAAGCGGATGCAGCCTCTAAGTAGTGAGCTTCCACGTGCGCTGTTCGGTTCAAAGCCAGTAGACGGCGGAAACTTAATCGTAGAGACGAAAGACTACGACGAAGTAGCAGCAGACCCAATTGCAGCAAAATATCTTCGCCCGTTCCGCATGGGCAAGGAACTGGTGCGCGGCCTTGACCGCTGGTGCTTATGGATGGGGGATAATGATTTTGCCCCTGCGGATATTTCTAAATCGCCAGTGCTAAAAAGGCGCGTAGAAGCAGTACGAGAAATGCGGCTAGGGAGCAAGAAGAAGGCCACCCAGCGGTCAGCTGATACTCCGTATCTTTTCCAAGAAGACCACCAACCAGACTGCGCTTACGTGGGGATTCCAGCAGTTGTTTCCGAAACCCGTAGGTTTTATACCGCTGCTCAACTAGGGCCAGAAGTGATTGCCGGAAACAAGCTCTTCACAGCGGTAGATCCAGACGGTCTTCTGTTCGGGCTTATTTCTTCGTCTATGTTTATTACTTGGCAAAAAACGGTCGGTGGAAGACTCAAATCTGACCTTAATTTCGCTAACACCTTGACGTGGAATACTTTCCCCGTTCCAGAGTTGGACGAAAAGGCGCGGCAGAAAATCATTAAGGCGGGCAAGAAGGTACTCGATGCTCGCGCACTTCACCCAGAGCGCTCACTGGCCGAGCACTACACTCCGCTTGCTATGGCGCCCGAACTCATCAAGGCTCACGACGGGCTCGACCGGGAAGTGGACAAGGCGTTTGGTGCACCTCGCAAGCTCACCACCATTCGTCAGCGCCAGGAGCTATTGTTTGCCAACTACGAAAAGCTCATCTCGCACCAGTCCTAGGAACACTTGATATGTCTTGCCATATGGCGGGACATATGGTGTGGCATATGTTGTAGCGTATGTTCCGCCATATGCTTTAGCATATGTCCACCTGTATGGAGCACCGTGGTTAGTGTTTGTGCTGGTGGGTGTCTATATTTCGCGGGACAGAAGTGGGGTGTAGCGGTTGAGAAGGTCGTCCAAAAGGCCCATAGCCTCAAAGGTAGAGGCCTCTACCGACATGCCGGCCTAAACGCTATCGAACATAACGACAGCGTGGATTTCTGTGGACAACTACACCAGCACCGTGGGAGTTATACACAGGGCGGGCGTGGTTGGTCTTTCGTGGCAGGCGTGGGTGTGGTTGCCTTAGTGCTATGAGCACTTCGCAGGACTATCCAACCACCATCCCAGCTCCCGCTACTACGACCACTGGGGAGGGTCAGCGGCGGGGGCCGAGTTTGCGGGATATTTCCCCACAGGAATTAAATGCTGCCACCCAGTACATGATTGATGAGCTCATGAGCCAAGGCATGAGCGAGAAGGAAGCCATAGAGTATTTAGACGATCTGGATAGGAAGGCTATCCCTGATGATTTCTGGGAAAGCACCGACTAAGGACTAAGCCTGTTCCGGCTCCGGGGCGGTTAGAGCTCGGCACCTTGGTCGCCTTCGTGCTGTTGCTCTAGCTCTGGTGCCATGTCTTCGGTCTGGTTGTCGTGTGCGCTATCTGCGGCCTGGTAGCCGGTAGGTGTCTCGTCTAGTCCGAGGCTTGCGATGAAGTCGAGGCCTTCCTGTGCCCCTGGTGCAAGGTCTGTCTTGTAGTCAGTAAAGCGTGAGAGCACAGTATCGAGGTTGTTGCGCTCCTGTGGGCCGTGTGGGGTGGTGGCCTCGGGGCGGATAGTGTCTATCCATTGGTGTGCGCAGACATGCAGGCGGGTAGCGATAGCGTCGAGTTCCTCGCGGTTGAGGAAGTCTGGAACAGTGATGTCGCCTCGCTCAGTGGTTTGGTCTTTAAATAGGCCAGTAAACACGCGGGAGGCGCTGTGGGTGAAAAACTCTGCGGTGGTCTTCCACCTGTCGTGGAATACGTCCGGGTTGGTCTCCCGGTTTCCGAAAAGTCCTGAGCGGGCGCAGTCTTGTAATGAGGTTTCGCGCAATGTACGCGTACTGGCAGTAAAGACTGCACGGGTAGCAGTGCTTAAGTTTCTTTCTAGTGGTTCGGTGGTGTTGATGGTCAGTCGGTAGCGCGGGCTGGCGTTTTCGCCCTGGGGAAGGGTGCGGAAGTTGGTCTTGCTGCTTTCTGCGGTGAGATATGTGCCTACGGTGTGGGTGAGGTGAACGTCAACGAGGTTAGAGTCGTCGAGTTGTTCCAGCATGGTATCTAGCAGCCGCTGGCGCGTATCAGGGCGCTTAGCGCTCACGCGGTAGCGGTGGGAGGCTAAGCCTTTGGTGTTCATGCTGTCGGCATCGAGTGGGGTAGAAGACTCCGCGAGGTGTTCTAGTTCGTCTTTGTCCCAGCCGGGATAGGCAGCAGTGGAGTCTAGGAATCGGCTCCAAGTGTGGGAGTCATGCAGATTGCTTTCTTGCGCTGTGACGGCAGGGGCAGCGGGGTAGGTGTAGTTGAATCGGGTTTGGCTGTAGGCCTGCAGGATGGAAGCGCCAAGTTCTAGTGGAGACGTGGTCTCTTGGGCTTCTAGGCGCTCTAGGATTGCTTCGAGGTTGCCTCGAAAGTTCGGGTCGTCGATGTAGCGCTTGTAGGGCACTGCCTTGCCTCCCCTGTCCCATGGTTCTTTTCTTTGAAGAAAGTCTAGAAGACACAAGGCTACGTGGAGGGTTATAGGACTGTGGTTGTTGTGGGGTGTTTTAGTGGCAACCAAATCTTTGATTTGGGCGGCAGCCCAACGAGCCGTAAGGCGAGGCGGGAGCAAGAACCGTAACCCGTAGTGAACGGTTTTGTTAGTTGATCGGCTCGGGATATAGATCTACAGGGATATAGTTATAAGCCACCTGGGAAAATAGGTAAACCCGCAGGTAAAACCCTGTGGATAACTGGGTCGGTGAGGGTAAATATGCGCAGCGGTGAGGGTAAATATGCGCAGCGGTGAGGGTAAATATGCGCAGCGGTGAGGGTAAATATGCGCATCCTCTTTTTGAGTGAGGGTAAATATGCGCATCCTGAACTGGGCAAACGCCTTGTGAGGGTAAATATGCGCAGCGGTGAGGGTAAATATGCGCAGTGTCTGCGAAATGGTTCCCCGGCGGAGAGGTAATTGTTATGACAATGCCGTGATGGAAAACTTCTTTGGCCACTTGAAAGCCGAGATGTATCACGGTGAGAAGTTCGGGTCTGTCAAAGAATTTACCGCTGCGGTAGACGCGTACATCGACTGGTACAACGCGGAAAGACTCCAGCTGGGACTTGATGGTTGCACCCCGATGAAATACCGGGATAAGGCCCTTAAGACGTTAGCCGGGTAGGATTACCCCTAGTCCAACTTTCGGGGGCAAGTTCAGTTTCAGTTCGCGGTTTTCTCGACGCAGGCGCCTGAGTTCTTCTTCCATTGTTTCGCCGCCTGAAGCGTCAGAATTATCGTGTACTGAAGCGCTGTCACGGTACCAAGCCCGCAACGTGGAGGGTGATGCTCCTATGTTGTGTCAAGCTGATTTGAGAAGTTCTTCATAAGCCAACCTCAACTCCGGCAAAGGGCGCTTGCCGGTTTCGATATCACTGATTCTCGCCGGGGCACACCCGAGTTTTTCAGCAACCTGGGCTTGCGATAACTGCCTCTCGATCCGTCGAGCTTTGAGTTCATCAACCTCTACCTGGCCCGTTGGAAGAACGGCCTGACCCAAGCACAACACCCGGTAGACCTCCCTGACAATGGCGCGTTTCAGACACCGTAAGATCTCCTTTTTCGACAATCCTTCCTTGGTGCGTTTGGCTACGTAGTCCCTGGTGCGTTGGTCATGATGCATCCGCACCAACGCGATCCGATGCAACGCAGAATTCGCCCGACGATCACCACCCCGGTTGAGACGGTGCCGATGAGTCCGTCCAGAACTAGCCGGAATCGGTGCGGCCCCGCACAGATGAGCTAATGCTGCCTCGGAGTGAATCCGGCCTGGATTATCCCCCACACTGACAATCAGATCAGCAGCCACCACGGAACCACACCCAAATATCGAGGTCACATGCGGATTGATCATCTCAACCAGGATACTGATGTGTTTTTCCAGCTGCGTACCCTGTTTCTGTAAATCACGATAGGTGGTGGCTAATGTCTTCAACGCGAGGAGCACCCCATTTCTGGGGTCGGCCAGGTCAGCTGATGGTCGGCACCGGGACAAGGCCTCCACCATGACCAATGTGGACATCGCACTATAGCGGCGTCGAATCTCATCGGGTGCTGTGACCAGCAACGATTTGATCGTTGTCATCAGTTTCGCTGCTGTCATCACGAGCTGACGGCGGGTGATCTGCAACCCACGGAGGGATTCCACTGGCCCGGAAGTGTCTTTCGGGATGCTTAAGGCTTCCCCGGTGAGCACCTGGCGGGCGGCAGCGACAGCATCAACGGGGTCTGATTTGCCGTCCCGGCGTCGAACGGCCCGGGTAGGGCGTAAGACTTCTACGACTGAGTATTTCTGGGTGCGAAGGTGGCGTGTCAGGCCTGCTCCATAGGAGCTGGTTCCTTCCACACCGACGGTGGTGACACCGTAGGTTGCCATGAACTCTGAAATCGCCACGTAGCCAGGGTTGGTGGCGGGGAAGGTGTCGGTGGCGATGTGCCGGCCGGTGTCCGAAATAACGGCAACAGTGTGGGTATCGGTGTGGGTGTCGATTCCGGCAACGGGGCCGGTGGGGCAGTCGAAAGTGGTAGACATTGGGGATCAGGTCCTGTCTGTGAGCAAACGTGCGGGTGACCCGCGATCCGGGGTTTCCGGGCAGACAAGACGCTGATGGGACGACTACACTAGACACCTGCCGGGGTGGTCACGGTGGAGACGTCACGCTCCTATAAGGTCATGGGCGGATTCACCAGATTGCGGTACAGGGTCGGAACTAACATGGAAGACAGATCACGCTGAAGGCACATGAGGAGATCATGGCCAGTCAAGAAGTGGGTCATTCCACGTGGTTCCGATCCTGTATTCCCATTATCAGCGTCAAGTTGTTTGTGTGTGAGGCTCTGATCTAGAAGGAGTTTCACCGATAATGACTACGGTGTCACCGAAGAAAAACCATGACCCGGCGAGGATCAACGAGATCAGCGAGAAGCTGATGGAAAATCCTGAAATCGCCAGCTTGATCAGCGAGCTGTCGACTTCTGCTGATGATGCAAGCGAGCTGGTCAAAGGCCTGCTGCAAGCATCGATCAACGCTGGTCTTAAAGCGGAGATGGATGCGCACTTGGGCTATAGCCATTCCGACCGCAAGGCCAAAGCGAAGGTGGAAACCACACAGGAGAATAATCACCGTAACGGGTCGTACACCAAGACCGTCAATTCTGGCTACGGCGCGGTTGAAGTGACCGTTCCCAGGGATCGTGCCGGCACGTTTACTCCCCGCATGGTGCCCAAGGGTGCACGCAGGCTCACAGAGCTCGACGACATGATTATCTCGCTCTACGCCGGTGGGATGACCGTGCGCGATATTCAGCACCATCTCGCAACCACCCTTGGGGTGGATATGAGCCCGGATACGATCAGCACCATTACCGATGCGGTCTTGGACGAAGTCATGATCTGGCAAAACCGCCAGCTCGACGAGTTTTACCCGGTGCTCTTCCTCGACGCGCTACGCGTCAAGATCCGTGACGGCCACCGCGTGGTCAACAAGGCTTGCTACATGGCGGTTGGTGTCGATATGGACGGCATCAAGCACATCCTGGGATTGTGGATCGCGGACAATGAAGGTGCCGCATTCTGGGCATCGGTGTGTGCGGATCTGGCCAACCGCGGTGTCCAAGACGTGTTCATCGTGTGCTGCGACGGGCTCAAAGGCCTGCCGGAGGCTGTGGAGGCAACCTGGCCGAATTCTATGGTGCAGACCTGTATTGTGCACCTGATTCGGGCTGCGAACCGGTGGGTGTCCTACCAGGACCGCAAAGGCGTCTCCCGCGCGCTGCGTGAGGTCTACACAGCCGCTAACGAGGACACCGCGCGTGCCAGCCTGGATGCTTTCGAGGCCAGTGAACTTGGCCGGAAATATCCCCAGTCGGTTAAAGTCTGGCGTGATGCATGGGAGCGGTTCGTGCCGTTTCTGCAGTTCCCACCGGCGGCACGCCGGGTGCTCTACACCACCAACTCGATCGAATCGCTCAACGCCGAACTGCGTAAAGCTACCCGTAACCGGGGCCAATTCCCGAACGATACCGCGGCGCTGAAGACGCTGTGGCTGATGATCTGCAACATCGAAGACAAGCGCGCTGCCCAGCGGGCGAAGAAAGCCAAGCGCAACATTGAGTGCAACGGCTATATTGAAGGAGCGAAAGCCACCGGGTGGAAACAAGCCATCAACCAACTAGCCGTGGCTTACCCCAACCGATTCGCAGATTACTTGTAAACCAAGCCCCCGCACACAAAGAATCGGACACTCTCGCAACGTGTGGTGGGATACTCCAAGCAGCTCACCGACCTCCGTGTAGGCGCGTTGCAGTGAGCAAGACTCCAGGCGGACCATTTCGATGATCTGATGGACCGCCTTCTCCTTGAACTCGACGGAATATTTTCTAGGCATAGTTCAATCCTTCGTTAGCTGAGGTAGGAACTAAACCCAGGACGCTTCATTCATCATGCCTTCCACGCTTTCCACGAGTAAACCGTATTCCGCGGAAAATAACGCGCAGCAGTCTTTGGTGTGTGGGGCGCGGTGATTTCCGGTGCGGCAGCGGTCGGACCGCTTGCCGATGGTGCACTGACGGAATGGGTGTCCTAGTATTCGCGATTATCGAGGGCCTGGCCTAGGCTGGTGGGAGCCCCAATCCTCATTCAGCTTCTTTGGCTGGACCTGATTCGAAAACGCGGCTATTTCACCGGTTCCGCTAGGGCTCGCGATCTCGGCCGTGGGCTTCGCGCTTTTTATCAGGTCGGAAGAGCACCGCGAGCGGGGTCACCGCTCGGCGCTGTTGTATCTTGAATTGTTTTTCTTATTCCACGTTCTCGTGGGGCAATATCACCGCTGGTGCGGTAGCAATCGGCGAGTTTTCCATCATCTTCGTGTTGCCGCTGTACCTGATTAATACTTTGGACCTCTGCACGACGTGGTCTGGCCTGGTGCTGGCAGCCATGGCAATCGGTGCATTCTTCTCCGTTGCATCAGCCCTCATGTCGCGGCACGGTACGGGGCGTCTGGCACCGTGCTCATTGGGCTCGGCTTGGAAGCCGTCGGCGTCCTTAGCTTCGTCCTGCTTATGGGGCCGGATACGAATGATTGGATCATCGCCGCGCCGCTGACCCTGTACGGCTTGGGCCTGGGGTTCGCCTCCACGCAGCCGACCGGCACGATGCTGTGGGATATTCCCGTCGATGACTCCAGGCAAGCCTCCGCAACGCAAACCACCGTGCGCCTGGGGCAGTGGTGTAGACCTTAAGCGAAGGCATGGCCAACGCCGCGCAGTGGTCGCTCGTAGCCGCTACCGCATTCTTCGCTCTGAGCCTTGTCGGTGCACTTAGGGTGCTCCGTGCTGCGGGGGAGAGGGGGAGAGAAGGGTGTCCCCCGCAAACAATGCCGATCTCGGTGCCCGCGTTAATCGCGTCCCGAACTGATTTTCCACCCGCTTGCTGCTTTGCGTTGCTGCCAGAAGTGACGGTAGATACCGGGGACATCGGAAAGCTCAGAATGCGTGCCCAGCTGGCTGACTTGCCCGTGTTCATCCAAGACTACGATTTGATCAGCAGATTTGATTGTATCCAGCTTATGGGCGATGACAATAAAAGTAGATTGCTCCCGTAGCTCGTCCATCGCAGCAAGAATGTTTGCCTCATTTTCTGCATCGAGCGCGGAAGTTGCTTCATCAAAGAGGACAATCGGCGCTTGTTTGAGCAGCGCACGAGCAACAGATACGCGCTGGCGCTCGCCGCCGGACAGAAGCCGCCCGCCTTCACCAACAGGAGTATGCCACCCTAGGCGGTTGGCAATAGAAGTCACGCCTGAAAGATCAGCTGCGCGGAAGACTTCCTCATCGGAGGCGTCGGGACGACCAACGCGGATATTAGCGATTAACGAGTCGTCGAAGAGGTAGACGTCCTGAAAGACCATGGACAGTCTGGACATTAACTGTTCGGTTCCAAGCTCGCGGATATCTACGCCGTCAACCATGACCGCCCCGGAATCTACATCCCAGAATCGTGAAATAAGGCGCGCAATTGTGGTCTTTCCGGAGCCAGAAGGACCGACAATGGCGGTAACGGTGCCCGGTTGGGCGTGGAAGGCGACATCGACCAATACCGGCTTATCTACGTACCCAAACGTGACATCGCGCAGCTCAACACTGCCCGAACCGTCTCCTGTGCGCGGAGTAGTGGGTTCTGGCAGGGAAGGGGCATCGGTGATGAGCTCGGTTTCTGCGAGTGCGATACGGCCTGCGTCTAAACCGACGAAACAAGAGCCCAGCTGCTCAAGCGTGCGGGTAAACCTCAAGCTGATTCCGATGATCGCAATTGTTTCTAGTGGCGATAGGGTGCCTTCAACGGCAAGATCCGCGGAGACCATAATGAGAGCCACGATGAAGATCTGTACTACTATGCCGTTGAGTAGCAAAGCTAATGTGGATACCCATAGCTCGCGTATCCGTGCTCTATGATCGATTTCTAGTGCTTGCTCAAGTGGCGCAAACCCTTGTGATTTTCCCGCCGCGCGCAAGGCCGGCTGGCGGTTAGCAAATTCTACGATGCGCTGGGAGAGCTCTTTACTCGGCCCGAGTGCGCGGTTCGATGCTTTCTCACGAATCCATGCAGCCAACTGCATCACCACGAGCGCCAATGGTGCGATGATTAGAAAGACCAATCCCAACCGCGGATTCCAGAAACACGCTCCAACCAACAGGGTCATAAGTGCTGCACCATCGCGGTACACCATGCCTTGAGTATGTGCAAGAGTCTCGGCCGCCACCATAAAACGATCTGAGACGAGACGAGATAGCCCGCCGGTATTAGCCGGTATGAACCAGCCGAGCGGTAGCGTTGCCAATTTATCGCCCACAGTCGTGTGCGCGGTTCGGATGAAATCCAAGGCCGTGTGGTAAGAGGCCATGGTTGCGAAAAATCGTAGCGCAAAAGCTACGAGCGCAATTGCCAAAAGCGTCCACATCCATGGTGCGATCGTCGTATCCCCATCGAGTGCCTTTGTAAGTGGCACGAGCGTGAGAACGGCGAGGCCGTCAAGCACGCCAACGATAAGCGATAGACAAGCATGCCTTTTATTGAGCTTATGACCTACAGGACTTTGCAGCTTTTTGACACTGCGAGTAAGTAACGGATCACGAAGCCGCGAATTAGCAGGCGTGGTGGCATTAGACATGAGAATTATCCTTCACAGGCTTGAGGCGGATTATTTGGTCTGCGCCTTGGATGGACTCTGGCTTGTGGGCGATGACTAAGACGGTCTTGTCTCTGACGAGTGTGGCTAGAGCTGCTTGAATTTCTGCTTCGCAGTCAGGATCAGTTGCCGCAGTAGCTTCATCCAGGATCAAGATTGGGGCATTGGTAATAATTGCCCGGGCAATAGAAATGCGTTGCTGTTGTCCACCGGATAAAGAGATGTCCTCACCAACAACGGTGTCGAGCCCAGCCGGTAAAGCGCGAATATCAGCAGCTATGTGCGCGGCCTCTGCTGCTTGCCAGATCTCTTCATCACGAGCTTCTGGGCGTGCAAGGCGAATGTTTTCCCGAATACTCATTCGCAGTAAGTGAGGATCTTGTAAGACGAAAGCCACAGTGCGGTACAAACTGTCGAAAGTGAGATCACGGATATCCACGTTGTTGATAGTGATTGTGCCCGAATCTGGATCCTGGAAACGCGCCAGCATCGTTGCTGCTGTGGATTTGCCAGACCCGGAGGGGCCAATCAATGCCGTGACAGTGCCTGCGTTTAATTGCGCAGAAAAGTCTTGGAGGACTGGTGTGTCTGGGGCGTAGCTAAAGCTGACCTTATGGAACTCCACCTCCATGTCTTCACTACTGGCATCGAGGCTCTTTTGGCCTTCTTTCACGTGGGAAATTGTCATGACTTCATCAAGGCGCAACGCCGCATTGCCAGCGAGCTGGTAAGACCACATCATGCGGCCGACGGTTTGAATCGTGCCCGGGATCACCAGGGCAATCAATGTTGTGGCGATGACTTCAGCAACCGTGACATAGTCCCCGGCTATTAGCAGAGAACCGACTCCTACATTGATAAGGATGAGCACGGGAACCGCCACCACGGATTCTGAAACTGCGCTAACACGCAGAAGTGGACGTACCCACTCGTAATAGAATTCCGCGAATTTTTGGGCAGCTTCGCGGTACCGCGCGTGAGCTTTACCAACGGTGCCGAAAGCCTTGACGACGGAAATACCTTCGGAGAACTCCACTGCAGTGGCAGAAACCTCTCCAAGATAATCGTCCATTTCCGCAGTTTTTGTGCCCATATCTTTCATTGAATACGCCTGGATTGCTAGGAAAATGGGCACAGTGGCAATAGAAAGTAGGCCAAGGCGCCAATCCAAGATAAAGGCATAAACTAGAAGCGCAAGAGGCGTGAAGATTGCGGCAACTTGCTCTACAGGAGCATGGGCTGTCAGGGTGTGCAGAGTTAGCGTATCGTCCTCGACTGCTTTGCGGACTTTGCCGGAATTAGTCTGGCTAAACCACGAGAGTGGTGCTTTCGCAATAGCGGTAATAATTCGGCGCCGGTTGATCCCCACCAGCTTTGCATCAGCGAAGTGGGTGATTACAAGGGCAAGGAAATAGAAGAATAGCTGGCCCAAAAATGCAGCAAGTAGCCATTTCACAATGGACGCGACGTCATCAGTATTGCCGTCGATTAGAGCATTTCCCAGTGCCACCAACGCGACGTAGGGTGCTACGGCGAGTACCGAGGATATAAGCGCGAGAAACTGTGCGAAGTAGATGGTTGTTTGCACTGGGGCCAGTAGTTTTTTTAGAGCGACCTGGCCGGCTTTTTGTTTTGCGCGAGCCTCTTCTTCCGGTGACGCATCGTGTGATTCTGGTGCGTGGGTTCCGCTTGATTCTGTGGAACTTTGTTTTAGTTCAGACATTTCTTTCTCAATTCTTGTTGATGTCAGTCATATCGATGATTCTGGTGACTGATTCTTGGATGAATTCGTGGTCATGGGTGATGACGATGACCACTGCGCCGCTTGCTGCAAGAGATCGAAGTAGCGCAGAGATGGATTGCAGTTGGCGCCAGCCCACGCCAGAGGTAGGTTCATCGAAGATGTAGATCGCTGCTTGCTCGGCTTGGGCTGAAGCTATGGCTAAGCGTTGCCGTTGCCCACCGGACAGAGACTGCGGATGCCGTTGGGCCATTCCTGCCAGATCGAGGCGATGGAGAATCTCATTGACATCGATGTGGTCCCGCTTCTTCTTTGCCAGTCCGAGCGTGACTTCTTCTTCGGTGGTGGCTGCGAATAATTGGCGGCCAACATCTTGCATCACCATATACGCGGCACGTCTGCGGGCAGCCGCTCCTACTCGTTTGCTGTTCAAACGGAGACTACCGCCGCGTTTGGGAGAAGCAAGACCACAAATGATCCTGGCGAGGGTGGTTTTTCCAGCGCCGTTGGGCCCGATTAAGGCGGTGACTTCGCCGCTGGGGAAAAATGCGTGGTCAATGTTTAACACCTCATGTGCGCCATAAGAAAAACAGATGTTGCTTAGCTCGAGTCCGCTCCGCTGGGGATCGGCGTTTTCGAGCGTGGGTGGTACCGGCACGCTCGCGGGCAGGGGAACATGGTGTAAGCTGCGTAGCCCCAATTGTTTGCGTTCGGGTTCGTCTAAGGCATAAAACTCCTGAGCGCGGAAACTCCGCGTTATTTTTCCCTGAGTCAAGTAAATAACTTGGTCAGCGATATCTTTTAAGAAAAAGAGACGGTGATCAGCGATAATGATCGTTGTGCCTAATTCCTTCAAGCGGTGTAGCACGCGTGCAAGAATATCGATGCTTTCCATGGAGAGATTGGACGTGGGTTCATCGAGAAGCACGAGACTGCCCGGGGACACAAGCGCGCATGCGCATGCCACGGTTTGTAACTGCCCACCGGATAATTCTTTGAATCGCCGGCCCCGAAGATCCTTAATGCCTAGCAACTCGACCGCTGATTGAATCCTCGACTCAATTTCTGTGGGATCTACACCAAGGTTTTCTAGCCCGAAGGCCAATTCTGCATTGACGCTTTCAGTGAAAAATTGTGTCCTTGGATTCTGGAATACTGAGGCGCTGAACTCGATGGCTCGGGACAGCGGTTCTTCCGCAGGGTTAAAAGCCTGGTCATCCTTTATAATAGTGATGGTGCCTAGTAGCTCTCCTGGATTGAAATGGGGGATGAGTCCGTTGATCAACTTGAGTACCGTGGACTTTCCCGATCCGGAATCACCGGTAATCAGTAGACACTGTCCTGGAGAGACAGAAAAAGACACATCAGATACACCTTGAATGCCTGGCCGAGCGCCCAATGGATATGTAAAAGAAACGTTGTGGGCGTCTACACTGGTTGCGATACTGCGTTCGTTCATAAGTGGACCTCCGTGGGAAGCCAGACAGAGGCAACAACGAGGCCCAACCCAGCTAGTGCAGTTGCATCGACAAGCTTGAAGGAAAGATCGGCGGTGGTGGTTGGGCGTGCGGGTCCTCCCAATCCCCGGACAAGCGCAGAGGCAGCGAGCTCATCACCAGCGCGGACGACGGCACCTAATAAGGGGATGATCAACATCGCGGACGATTGTGTGGGCTGTGTGATCCAGCTTTTTACTCCAGGCTGGAGACCCCGAAGGACCATGGCATCGCGGATGGCTTTGGCTTCTGCCACGATGATCGGCAAAACGCGCAGGAATACCGCCGGTGGAATGGTGACCCAGCCTGGTAAACGCAGGTCCCGCAGTGCTGAGGTCAACGTGGATGGTGTGAGAGTGAGCAAGCCGAATGCGCCGATGGACATGCTGATGACAAAACGGCTTAGCCACGAAAAAATTGCCGCTGAAAAAGCGAAAAATGTGGAGCCAGGAAGCTGTAATAGGCCCCAATACCCTAGATAGGATAATGCAAAAGCGAACAGACATATAAGACCATAGTGTGGCTTTACTGTAGCTAGTGCGATGGAGCTGAAGGCGATAGAAATCAGCAGTGTCGGTAGGTGGCCGTGGCTGAGAGCTACCGCATTGATTACTAGAACAGAAAGCAGCACGGTCCGTGGATCGATCGAAAATCGACGAAGCACGCCCTGTTTTTGCAGGCTCACAGGAGACCAGCGCTTTCAAAGTGTTTGCGGCTGACGCGAACTCCGACCTTTCCTCCGATAAAGCCGACGATGAGCGCACAAATGGCCAGTACTCCAATGGTCCATGGCTGGAAGATATCCGACATAGCATCGGCATATTCTTGACCCATTTGGTCTGCGATATCGACGTAGTATGAGTCCGTATCCAGAATTAGCGGGAGAAAAGGCAAAGAAATCCAGACGCAGAAGACGCCGTAGGCAATAGGGAAGGACTTGGCAATACTGAGGTGGCTTTTTGTAATAATCAAATCCGCGATAAACCCAAGAATTATGCTTCCTAGCAAGGTCCAGAAGTAGTGTCCGGTGAGCATGAATGCTAATCCGTTAATACCACCGACGAGGGTGAAAGCACCCATTTTGGACGTGCGGACGGCATAAAGCGCTAGCACGATTCCGTTTGCGATTGCCGCGATAAACCATCCAATAAACATGAATTGTGGTCCTGCGAATCCAATCATTCCGCTTACAAAGGTGATTACAAAGTAAAGTGCAGCAAAGATACCAGCGTTGATGAGATCTCTGGTGTTTAAACGTGCCGTCGACCCACTGGATGAGCTTGTACTCCGTGCGGGCGTAGAGGACTGTTGGGTCATCGTAAACCTCGATTCATGAACAGCTGGAAAGGTAAGGCTTACCTAATACAGATAGTGCTGTATATAAACTATTTCTAGTTTTGATCTGAAGATTCACCCTTAATGGGGGCGAATGTAGATAAGCGGACATCAAACCAGAGCACGACTACCGACTATGCACCGATAAAGTAAGCACCAACGGCAAGACAACCCTGTGATGGGGCGGTAAACTACGCCGCCTCTACATCGGCTGCCGATGGGGCGGGGAACCAATCAACATGGTCTGCATCGAGAACCACGTCGACATCAAAATAACGGCGGGCGGCGTGTGGGGTAAAAAGAAAGCGCCCCGTAGGGCGCTGTTTCTCCGCGATTGGGCTAATCGAGTCCAGGACGAGGTGCTTTCTGCTGAACTGATGGGGCAGTTTTTGTGACGGTCACGCCGTCCGTGCTCGCTTCGATTCCTGCTTCTGGCCACGCTGTCGTGAGCTCAAGAATGGCTTTCTTTATCTCGTTTCGGAAATCGCGCCGCTGGACTGCGGTGTTTAGTTGCTTGGTGGCGAAGTTGGCGGCGATCATGTCCCAAGTGAAGGTGTAGGCGTCGCGGTTGTTTTTAGCTAACCAGTATTGCTTTACGGTGAGCCAGATGTAAATGTCCATCGCTCGTGGTTTGTTGAGCTCGCGCAGCACATTGAGGTCGATGGGAATGGGGGATTCGGCAATGTGCTTGAAGAACTGTGGG
Organism: Corynebacterium sp. LaCa78; assembly: GCF_046717505.1. NCBI lineage: Bacteria > Bacillati > Actinomycetota > Actinomycetes > Mycobacteriales > Corynebacteriaceae > Corynebacterium > Corynebacterium sp. LaCa78. Next base: position 587 of record NZ_CP177113.1, on the reverse strand, counting down.
GTGAGTACTAGTTCTGATTCCATGAAGCTGCCTTGGTTGGGGTCGCGGGGGTCGAACCAGAGGTTCCAGTCTTCGAGAATTTGGGTGTTGCGACCCCGTGCGTGAACCCCGTTGTCGCTTTGGACGGTGATTGCTGAACTAGCTAGGCGTAGGAGCTGGTCGCGGATTTTAGAGAGATTTCCATGTACGCCTCCGGTGCCGCGTCCGGTGACGCCGATTGCTTGAAGGAAGTGGCTCATGGAATGGCCTAGCGGAATGCGGCGGGCTTCTTCGTGGGTGATTTTTCCTTCTTTGAGGCGTCCGGCGTTAGCTACGGCGCGGGTGATGATGTAGGCCATGATGAGGCGCGGGTACTTGCCGTAGGGAAGCCCGTTGGGCGAGTAGACGCTGATGGTGCCTTCAGAAGTAGTTATTTTTCGTTCGTTGTTGTCTGGGTTGCGGTAGGGGAAGAGTGCTTGGACGAAGAGCTTGGAGGTGTAGCCGACGTCTTGGGTTTGGAGGAGTTCTTGTGCGGCGTCGTGTTCTTGCCTGCGGGCTAGTTCTTTGACTGCTTCGAGCTTGGCGCGGCGCTCGTCTCGGGGCTGCAT